>JBJOND010000011.1:0-36559 GCA_046052065.1 Bacteroidota bacterium
GCCTGTGTTAATGAAACAGCAAAAGATTGCGTATGTGTTTAGTATTGTTGGATATGCCTTGGGGTTAGGAGTTCTCTTTGCAGCTTCGCTTTATCAATTCGATTTTAAAAATGCATTGCTTGTATATTCTTTTGGTATGAGTTTATTTTACTTGGTGCTTTCTTCCTGGTATTTTCAATTGATTAGTAAATTTGATAAACAACGATAAGCATCCAATGAAAAAGAAACATCTGGTACTTGTGACTACCTGGTTTCCTCCAACAAACGGAGTGGCGGTAAATCGTATGGATGCTTTTGTAAAGTACTTTGATAAAAGTAAGCTGGATGTATCAGTTATTACATTGAAGAAGGAGGCTGCTTCACTACCGTTTGAAAAAATGTACGATGCTGATGTATATCGACTAAGCAATAATTCGTTTTTCAAATTGGCGGAATTCAATAAAGGACATTCGCGTTTAACACATATCGCTAAGGTAGCATGGAACTATTTCGTTCGGGCTATTTCTAAATATCCATTATCAAACTGGATGAGCCAAGTCAATAAGCAGTTACTGCAGTTGCATAAGCAAAAACCGATTGATATTGTATTAACATCATCAGCACCTATCGAAAGTCACCTTTCTGTTTTTTCATTTTTAGAAACCCGTCCAACTATTAAATGGATTGCTGATTGTCGTGATGAGTTATCCCTTAATCCACATTTGAATAAATCAGCAATAAGGTTAAATCGTTCTGTAGAAAATTACATCAACAAGCGTGCAAGTATACTCACTACCGTTAGTCATCCCATAGTAGCCGATTTTCAAAAACTATGTCCAGGTCTTCCAGTACATGAAATTAAAAACGGACATCAGTTGACATTGCCTGCTGTTAGTGATTATAATTTTAATAAGGTTTTTACTATTGTTTATGCAGGTACATTTTATGGGGTTCAAAAGCCGACACATTTTTTTGCTGCGTTAATTCAGTTTTTGAATTTCGATGATGCTACAAGAAAGGTGCATATACAATTTGTTGGAACCCCACAGAACTTTGATATTCCTAAACACCCGAATTTAACTGTTGAGTTTGTCGATCAGTGTACCTATCAAGAGGCTTGTCGTTACCAGCAAATGGCTGATGCCAATTTATTAATACTTGCAAAGATGAATCGACCAGGTGTTTATTCAGGTAAATTATTCGATTATCTTGCAGCTTGTAAACCAATCATTGCAGTGGTAGATGCTAAAGATGTTGCTGCGGATTTAATCTATAATAGCAATGGCGGGTACATTGCAGACTTTGATAATATTCCTGAAATAGAAATAGCAATTTATAATGCTTATCAGAATTGGAATACGAAAACAATATTGAATTGTGACCGAACAAAGATTGAGCAATTACATCGAAAATACCAGGTAGAAAAGTTAAACCAAATAATCGATTCACTCTAAAATGAAAGTACTACAAGTTGGTCCTAATTCAATTCACGTAAGGCTTTTTTCAAAAGCAATGATGGAGCATGGAATCGATTGTTCGTTTTTAGCAGAAGAAAAATTAGATGGTTATACCACACAGGTTTTTTCATTTCGCAGTAGTAATCCTCTGAGCTTGATTGCAAATTATCAGCAATTAAAAACTTATTTAAAAAAGTCTCGTCCTGATTTAGTACATATTCATCAGGTAAATCGTTTGGCAGTTTTTATTGCTCGAGCGTGTCGTAAATTAACTATTCCACTTGTTGTTACTACTTGGGGAAGTGATGTGTTATTGGTTCCAAATAAAAGTTGGATAAATAAATTATTGGTAAAATCTGTACTTAAAAATGCAGCTGTTATTACAGCCGATGCCGATAGTATGATTGAAGCTATTAATAATCTAACGGCACCTGAAAAGAAAGAGGTTCATTCAATTCAATATGGTATTGATCCAATCACTGCAGCTAATAAAGAAAGTCTGATTTTTTCAAATCGATTACATAGTGCATTGTATAAAATCGATAAAGTCATCACCGATTTTGCAGCGTTTCATAAGTCGCATCCCGATTGGAAACTAGTTGTTGGTGGAGTAGGTGAACAAACAGAAAAGTTGAAAGACCTTGCTGTAAAAATGGGAGTAGAGCAGTCTATCGATTTTGTTGGATGGCTTACTGCCGAACAAAACGCGCATTGGTATTCGCGAGCTAAAATTTATGTAAGTATACCAGAGAGCGATGGTATGTCGGTGAGTGTTTTAGAAGCACTAAGTGCCGGATGTATTCCTGTTTGCTCTGATATTGCTGTTACACATTCTTGGATGAAAGATGGTGTGAATGGTATCATTAGGAAATCGAATATGAATCCTTTTGAAGAAGCTTTAACAATCAACAGCGAAAATTGTATTAAGCAAAACAGGGAATGGGTGTCTTCGTTTGCTTATCGAAGTGCTACCATTCCCCGCTTTATTGCTATTTATAAAAAGCTGTTGAATTAAAGTCCGTTTACTATTTTATCCTTCGGATATTTTACAGAGAAATTAAATTTCTTAGTAACACTTTCGCCAGGTTGCAGACTAATTTTCCAGGTGACCAATCCCGTTGTAGGATTCAATATTCCACCTGATAATTCAAGCGCATTCACTGTAATATCTTTATCCTGACTGATAGGAAGTTGTTCTTCTAAAATCACAGTTACTGCTTCCTTTTTTGTATTCTTAACAGTGATATCATACAAGCATTTCTTCTCTTTGTTTGAACCCAATAAACTGCTTCCGGTTACCTCATTTACTTTTGTGCGTTTAACAGCAATGCGTTCATCTTTTCCGAGTGAAATATGCATTGTGTCATTCTCAGTTGTATTTTGAATTATACATACTCCTACATAAGCTCCATCAAAATAAACGGTTCCCTCTGCATCCAGTAAATTTAAATTCTCCCAGTTAGGAATATGTCCCATTAAAAAGGCATCGGTATTTAATTTTGGTGCACATGCATATTCGAAATAAGCATTTGCATTGGTTCGATTAATTTCAATCTGAGTTTCTAAGTTTCCACTCTTTAAAGTGTATTTATTTTGAATTGCATATTCATTGCTCAACTGATTTTCCATCATTTGAGTATTCGACCATTCCATTGTTGCAGCTATCCCATTACTGTTTTTACCATCTTGAACCATCATTGCCGGAGCTGATTCCATTCGGTCCATAGACTTTAATTTATAATTGTATTGTTGGAAATTTAAATACCAAGGATACAATATTGGCTTTTGAGCTCCATCTGTAGGATTACCTGTGTTTAATGTCAAGTTTGCATTGGTCCAGTCTTCACCTGTGCTTTGATAAACCTTCGCTTTCAATATAAATTCTATCGGGTTAATGATGTTCTTTACTCGCACGTCGTAAATTGGTGTCCAGCTTACATTGCTGTTAATTAAATATGAAAAATCAAATGTTGCAACCGATTTTGTTTTTGCATCAACTGTGACAACAATATTTCCTTCAGGTTGATTTTGCTTGTTATTAAGTACGTTAAGTTGCTGATTAATTTTATTGATCTGCTCCTGTGTTTTTTGTTCTTTCAATCCTAATTCAATTAGATCATCTTTTAATACATTAATTTTTTTCACGTAATAATCGACTATCGCAATTAAATCATTTGCAACAACACCATTATTATTTCCTCCAATCGATTTGTTTGCTTGCAATACCGCAATGCCTTCATTCGTTGAAGCAATTTTATTTTGGATGTAACGTAGCTTAATATTAAACGAATCACGCTCTGTTTCGAGCTTGTTAATTTCAGGCGATTTCTTCTGATCCTTTAAATAGTTCTGCTGGAAATTAACACCAATGATAGTAGCATCACCCATTCCTTTTACCGTTACGCTATTGGGATTTATGTAAGGTGATAGTCCATCAAAAACAACTTCGTTTAAACCAGGGTTCAGCGTAGCTTTAACACTACGGCTCACAAAGGCACCATTCTGATAGATGCGTACTTTTTCAATTTCAGAATTTTCTAGTCGAATAGTATTTTGTGCGTATAAATGTGCTTCGCAAAAAACAAGCAACATGGTCAATAACGCAATTTTTAAGGTTGATTTTTTCATAATGAATCAAATATAATTTTTATTGGTTAATCAAGGTTAAAGAGTTTAAATTTAAATGTAATTTTGTAGAGATGTATTTAAAGAGGTTAACGATATTTTCTTTTAAAAATTATAAGGAAGCTGAATTTGAGTTTGATCAAGGAGCAAATGCGCTGACTGGACCAAATGGCTCGGGTAAAACAAATGTCCTTGATGCAATTCATTATCTAGGTCTTTGTAAGAGTTATTTTCATTCTACCGATAGCATCAATATTATGCATGGCAGTAATTACTTTTCAATAGGAGGGAAGTTCTTTTTGAAGGATAATGATTTTGCCGATGAGGTTTTTATCGGGATGAAATCAGGAAGTAAAAAAGTTGTTAAGCGAAATCATAAAGAGTATCAAAAGTTAAGTGAGCATATCGGATTGCTTCCAGTTGTAATGGTAGCACCTGTCGATCAAGTGTTAATTACAGGTTCAGGCGAAGAACGCCGCCGATTGATGGACAGTATTATTTGTCAGTACAATCACCATTACTTAGATGTGCTGGTTAGTTACAATCGGATTTTGCAACAGCGCAATTCATTGCTAAAAAGTACGCCTCGTGGAATGATGCCAGATGATTCGTTGTTACAGATTATCGACGAGCAATTATCTAATGCAGGCAGTCATATTTTTCAAGTTCGCAAAGAGTTTATTGATCGCTTTATTCCTGTTTTCAATAAGTACTACTCTTTTCTTACGGATGATAAAGAACAGGTGGGCGTCGATTATGTTTCTAAATTGTCGGAACAACCTATGTTGGAATTGTTAAGGTCAAGTATTCATAAAGACCTTGCTTTGCAATATACTTCGGTAGGAATTCATCGCGATGATCTAGAGCTTTTACTAAATAATCATTCGGTTCGTAAGATTGGTTCTCAAGGTCAACAGAAATCGTTTGTGCTCGCAATTAAGCTTGCACAATTTCAATTAATAAGCGAATACAGCGGTGTTAAACCTTTATTGCTGTTGGATGATATTTTTGATAAACTAGATGTTTATCGTATTACCCGTTTGATGGAATTAGTGAGTAATGATACGTTCGGTCAAATTTTTATTACCGATACAACGGATACGCATATCCGTGATGTTTTTGAAAGGATTAATGTGCCTCTGAAAATATTTAATTGCTCAAAACCCGATTTGCCAATTGGAGAAGCGGAAGGGGTAGATCCAATAAATTAAATTTACTTTCCTGAGCGTTGTAGGATGATTCTAATTGTATAGAATAAAATCTTAAAATCAAGCGCCAGCGACATATTCTCAATATAGATGATATCAAACTTCAAACGTTGAATCATTTGCTGAACATTCTCTGCATATCCATATTTTACTTGTCCCCATGATGTAATACCTGGACGAACTTTGTGCAAGTGTCGGTAGTGCGGAGCTTCTTTCATTATCTGATCAATGAAAAACTGTCGTTCAGGACGTGGGCCAACCAGCGACATATCGCCAATCAATACATTGTAAAACTGAGGTATTTCATCTAATCGTATTTTGCGCATGAACTTTCCAAACTTCGTGATGCGAGAATCGGTAGAGCTCGATAACATTGGTCCGCCTTTCTCAGCATCCAGATACATCGATCGGAATTTAAAAATGATAAAAGGATTACCATGTAAACCAATTCGCTCTTGCGAAAAAAATATTGGACCTTTAGATGTAAACCAAACGATTGCGCCTGTGATTAAATACAAAGGTGAAAGCAATAATAAAAAGAATAATGAAACTACAATATCAATAATACGCTTCAAAGATTGTTGCCAGATAGGCATTAAGCTTGGATTAATAATGATTAGCGGTGAACCAAAAATAGAAGTCATCTTTACTGATCCTGATAAGATATCGTACATGTCAGGCATAATCTTAATGATAGTGTCCTTATCTTCTAAATCATTAATAATTCTTCCAATAAACTCATGCTCGCTCGATTCAATCGCAATTAGCACTTCTTCAATTTTATTCTCCTCAATTATTTTTCCTACTTCTTCAATGCCTCCTAAATGAGGTAACTGTTCTTTAAAATATTTTCCATTGGTATTATCAACGTGTACAAACCCAATAAACTTATATCCTTGACTTAAATACTCCGATTCTAATTCGTTGTATAAGCTAACAGCTTTCTGTGAGCTTCCAATAATTATCGTGTTGAATCCAATCTTTCTGCTCTTTATTTTTCTTGCAGTAATAGTGGTTATAATAAATCGTGTAGAAAAAGTTATTCCGAATTGTAAAAGAAACAAGGTTACAAATGAACTATAATAACTCTTGTAAGATATGATCGTATCGTCGAGTAATAAGGTGAAGAAAATAATCAAACAGCCAATTAACGCTACAATAAATGTTTGCCCGAATTCCTTTAATCGCGATTTTCGATAGATGTCGTTGTAGGTTCCCATCAAGGCATAAACAACAACCCAAAGAATAGGCAATAACGTTATTCCTAAAAAGAAATTATCATCAGGCTGAAATGGGATGTAGCCAAATAATACAGATTCAATCTGCGATTTCCTATAAAAGTAAAAAATACCCCAGGCTATAGTAGCCGATAGTAAATCAGCCACCACATATTTTACAACCTGTAAAGTTTTGTTCATGGATTAGTTGCTGATGAGTTTCAAATTATCGAGGTAAACTGTTGCATCAGCGCCTCCCGGAGGTGTTGCTAAGTAAAAGTACACTTTGAATTTTGGTACGTTAAAATTAGTATTAACGAACTTACTTAAGTTGATGTATATTTTTTTCCAGTTAGGTGATGGATTAAACAATAAAACAGGAATATTTCTTTTGTCGTTAGGAAGCATACCTCTTAATCCAACTGTAAATTCGTGATCACATTTGTAATTCATCTCAAGGTATATGTCTCTTCCACGAAAGAGTACATAACCGTCACCGTTAGTTTCGATATCTGAAACGTAGTTCGTACCATCGACTTTCATTTTTAAACAACGAAGACCTTCAAATACATCAACAGAGTCGGTAGCGAGTGGGGCAAGATTATTATTAGGCTCTGGCGATAAACTAAATCCTCCACCTATAGCATCTTTTTCAAAATCTTCATACCAGGTGTAAATAATGCCTGGAAAGTAGGCAACATTGAAAGTGTCGATAGTCGTTTCCTGACCGGGAATAAAATCGATACTGCGATTATCGGCGTTGTACAAAGGGTACGCACTATGAGTTGCAGATATACCATTCTCCAATATTCCAGCTCTTAAAACAACATTCTTTGCACCTTCTTCTAAAACAGGAATCCTTGCCGGAAGTTGATAAGTACCTAAATACTGATTGTCGACATAAACCCAAACGTCTTTAACATTACTATTGTTACTTCCTTGAGTCTGCGGATTAGAAGAAACTTTTACATTATTGATTACAAGATAGGCTGGCTCTCGCTCATCAGGATTACAACTTGTGATTGCAAAGGCCGCTAATAAAATCAGAAATAGGAAACGATTATATTTCATGATTATGCTATTGGAGGTAATGCTTTTAATTTATCTGCTATTTGATGCGCAACTACTAATGCTTCATAGCCATCATGAATTGATACCATTGGAACTTTATCATTAATGATTGCTTCAGCAAAAGAGGTGAGTTCCTCTTTTATTGCATTCGACTCTTGAATTTTCGGATTCTCAAAATAAATCTGCTTGCTTCCTTTTCCTTCACCTAAGTCAATAGTCATCGCAAATGGATCAGGTGTTCCTTGTACTTCTTTTAGTCGCACAATTTCAGATGATTTTTTCAAAAAGTCAACTGAGATATAAGCGTCCTTCTGAAAGAATCTTGTTTTGCGCATATTTTTTAATGAGATGCGAGATGCAGTTAAGTTAGCAACGCATCCATTATCAAATTCAATTCGTGCATTAGCAATATCTGGCGTATCGCTCACCACAGCAACGCCACTGGTACTAATTTTTTTGATGGTTGATTTAACAGTACTTAAAACAATGTCGATATCATGTATCATCAAATCTAAAACAACAGATACATCGGTACCTCTTGGATTAAATTGAGCTAGTCGGTGTGTTTCAATAAAAAGTGGTTGCTTAATAAATCCTTGTGCTGCTATGAAAGCGGGATTAAATCGCTCCACATGACCTACCTGAACTTTTACATTGGCTTCTTCGGCAAGTCCCATCATATCTTTAGCCTCTTGAATGGTATTGGCCAATGGTTTTTCAATAAAAATATGCTTTGAGTTGCGAAGGGCTTTAACGGCACATTCGTAATGGTTAACGGTTGGTGTTACAATATCAATTACATCGCACTGGTCCATCAATTCATCCATCGATGAGAAATACTTCACATCCTTAATTTGATCTGCCTTACTTTGGTCAGGATCGTAAAACCCAACTAATTCAAAAGCACTAATCTCTTTTAGAAGATTTATATGGATCTTGCCCAAATGACCTGCACCTAAAACACCAATCTTTAGCATCGCAAAAATTTTCTGCGAAATTACCATATTTTTTCGGCAATTTTCATTGTTAAAAACTATTGGAAGATATTTTTTTGGTCGAGTAATACAATGCAGATAGCTTCTAATTTTGTAGAGTAAATATGATTGATTCGTTTAAACATCAGGGACTGCGTAGAAAGCTAGTAGCGCAATTGAAGGAAAAAGGTATTGAAAACAAGGCCGTTTTAGAGGCAATTGATAAAATCCCACGACATTTTTTCATGGATAATGCCTTTTTAGAATTTGCCTATCAGGATGATAAAGCGTTTCCTATTGCTTGCGGACAAACAATTTCACAGCCGTATACTGTTGCATTTCAGACGCAATTACTCGATCCGCAGAAGAACGAAAAAGTACTGGAGATTGGTACTGGTTCAGGGTATCAGTCTTGCGTTTTGGCCGAAATGGGCGTTAAGCTTTTTACAATGGAGCGGTTCCGCGAATTACATGACCAGGCTAAAAAGCAATTTGAGCATTTAGGTTATAAAACCATAAAGTCGTTTTTTGGTGATGGTTTTAAAGGTCATCCTGCCTTTGCTCCGTTCGATAAAATCCTTGTTACCTGTGGCGCACCAATGATTCCGCCTGCATTGATTGATCAATTGAAAATAGGTGGATTAATGGTGATTCCTGTTGGAAGTGGTAACGAGCAAATCATGACCACTGTTCTTAAAAAATCATCCACCGAAACAGAAATTATCGAGCTAACGAAGTTTAAGTTTGTTCCTATGTTGGCCGAAAAATCAAGATAAAAATCATTCCATGAAATCCACAAAAAAGAAAGTTGCTCCTGCGAAAACTGCTGTAAAAAAAAGCATTAAGCCTATCATCCTAATCACGAATGACGATGGCATCACGGCTCCAGGATTACGAAATCTTGTAGAAGCTATGAAATCGATAGGGGAGGTGATCGTTGTTGCACCCGATAGTCCACAGTCAGGAATGGGGCATGCCATTACAATCAATAAACCTTTACGATTGGATAAGGTAAGTGTTTTCAATGGTGTGGATTCTTATCAGTGTTCTGGTACTCCGGCCGATTGTGTTAAGTTGGCAGTGAACAGAGTTTTACATCGTAAGCCAGATATATTAGTTTCAGGAATTAATCACGGTTCAAATTCTTCTATCAATGTTATTTATTCTGGAACAATGTCGGCAGCTGTTGAAGGTGCAATCGAAGGAATTCCATCTATAGGATTTAGTCTTTGTGATTTTAATATTGATGCTGATTTCACAGTAGCTAAACATTACGCAAAAATTATTGTCAAGCGTATTCTTAAAATTGGTTTGCAAGAAGGAACATTGTTAAATGTGAATATTCCCAAATTGCCAATGTCAAAAGTAAAAGGTATAAAAGTTTGTCGCCAAGCAAATGCTAAATATGTAGAATCTTTTGATGAACGACTAGATCCTCACAAAAGAAAATATTATTGGATGAAAGGTGATTTTGTAATTCTTGATACTGGCGATGATACCGATGAATGGGCTTTGAAAAATGGATATATTTCAATGGTGCCAGTGCAATTTGATTTAACCGCTCATCATGCCATTCAGCATTTGAATTCGGTTAAGTGGCATTGATTAAATAAATACTTTTGAAGTATAAATGGTAACGGTAAATCAATCATGAAGTATTACATAATTGCAGGTGAGGCCTCGGGCGATTTACATGGAGCTAATCTAATCAAAGCAATAAAAGAAAAAGATTCGCAAGCTATTTTTCGTTGCTGGGGTGGCGATTTAATGCAGGCTCAGGGAGCTGAAATTGTCAAGCATTATCGAGATCTTGCTTTTATGGGATTTATTGAAGTGGTCAAAAATCTTCCGACCATTACCAAGAATATTAAATTTTGTAAAGCAGATATATTACAGTTTGCTCCGGATGTGGTCATCTTTATCGATTATCCCGGATTCAACTTAAGGATTGCATCTTTTGCTAAACAGCATCATTTTAAAACGGTTTATTATATCTCTCCACAAATCTGGGCTTGGAAACAATCGCGTGTTCATCAGATAAAAAGAGATATTGATAAAATGCTAGTGATTTTACCATTTGAAAAGGAATTTTATGAGCGCTTCGATTGTCAGGTTGATTTTGTCGGACATCCACTTTTAGATGCAATTCAAAATCTGAATAAAACAGATGAATCCTGGCGACAAAAAAATGATCTTTCAGATAAACCAATTATTGCATTATTACCCGGTAGCCGTAAGCAGGAAATAAATACTATGTTACCAATTATGCTTTCGGTTGCCAAAGACTTTCAGGATTATCAGTTTGTGGTTGCTGTTGCTCCTGGTCAGGAGTTGAATTTTTACCAGCCATTTACTGAAAATTATCCTGTAAAATTGGTCCAAGGCAAAACATACGAATTGTTGCAAAATGCCCAT
Source organism: Bacteroidota bacterium (assembly GCA_046052065.1). Taxonomy (GTDB): domain Bacteria; phylum Bacteroidota; class Bacteroidia; order AKYH767-A; family OLB10; genus CAINEC01. Next base: position 10,947 of record JBJOND010000011.1, read on the forward strand.
GCCGCATTAGTAACTAGCGGAACAGCCACTTTAGAAACAGCTTTGTTTAATGTGCCCGAAGTGGTTTGTTATAAAGGAAGTAAAATATCCTATGAGATTGCCAAGCGAATTATCAAAGTCAAGTATATCTCGCTTGTGAATCTGATAATGGATAAATTGGTGGTGAAAGAACTTATTCAAGATGAGCTAAATACGAAGAATATTACGGTGCATTTGAATGAAATTTTAGATTCCAATAAAAGACCCCAACTTTTAGCCGATTATCAACTTTTAAAAGAAATGCTGGGTGGACCAGGTGCTTCGCAACGGGCGGCCGATAAAATTGTCAGCTTTACAAAAGAAGGAAAATAAAAAAGCGGTGTCTAACAGCTGTTAAACACCGACTTTTTCGCTTTTTGGTAAAAATCAAGGCCTATTATTAAAAAATGAACGAGCCCGACAGCCAAAAAGCCTCACCAAAATCAATCAATCAACCTCGTTTCGAACGCCCGAACCAAACAACATCACCTCATCAACCACAATTTCGGTGATGTATCGTTTGATACCATTTTTGTCGGTGTAGTTACGGTTAACCAATTTTCCCTCAATCACAGCTTTGCTTCCTGTTTTTGCGTACTTTTCAAAGTATTCAGCCGTTTTTCCCCAGGCAACCAGATTGTGCCATTGGGTTTCTGTTACTTTTTCGCCCTTATTGTTTTTGTAACTTTCGTTGGTGGCAATGGCAATTTTAGCCAGCTTTTGTCCGCCATCCAGCATTTTGATTTCTGGGTCAGTGCCCAGGTTGCCAATTAAATTGACTCTGTTTTTTAGGTTTTTCATGTTTTTTAATTTTTATCGGGGTCTCCGGATACCCTGATTATTGAACACCGCAAAGTAAATAGCACCTGTACCGATTATTCGGTTTTTAAGTACTTATAGTCGTTTACAAACGTTTAACTTGAGTTTTCTGTCGCGATATGGGAAAGTTGCCGCATGATTTAAGAGCGAAAATTGTGTTTTTTGGGATTGTATTAATTTAACAAAGGACTGTTAATAGTAAATTGTCTTGAGGACTTGAAATTTTTAAAGTCGCCTATAATTTTGATTTCAACATTTGATTTTGGATGTTTTTGTAATACTTCAAAGTCGATGCTTAGTAGTTAAAGCACTTAATTTTAAACCTAATAACTATGATTACAAATTACTGTTTAGAATGTTCGGAACCATTAAGGGGCCGATATGACAAAAAGTTCTGTGGCGATTCCTGCAGAAATGTCTACAACAACCGCGTTAATGGCAATGTCAATAATTACGTCAGGAACGTAAATAATGTCTTGCGCAAGAACCGAAGGATTCTGGATTCCTTATTTAAAATGGGCGATAAGCAGATTCATAAAGGTTTACTTATCGAAATGGATTTCAATTTTCAATACTTCACCCACAAAAAAGTAAATCGTGAATCAACCACATATTGCATATACGATTATGAATACACGGTTATAGATAAGTCGAAGTTTGTGATGATTTCACCAGGTCGTGTTGACTTTGATACTGCCAATCGAAAGCCCAAAGGATTCCGCAATACTGGTCACTATAACGATCTATAGTTGTTATATAATTAATATTATGTTAAATAGCAATTACTTCAAAAAGAGGGTTTTAGGCCCTCTTATGAAGTAATTGCTTTATTTCTTGGCTTCTTCGATAGCCTTGTTAATCATGTTCACTTTCTCTTGGTTTCCTGCTCTTGAATACAGTACTCTCAATGATTGTAAAACGCCAGTATCTTTTCTATTTATTTCAAATGCTTTTTCTAAATATGGCAATGCTACTTTGAATTTCTCATCAGCTTGCTTTTTAGCGATTTCGTATTTCTTATTGTCCTTAATGTCATTCGCCTTTCTATTCATATCTACACCTTGGTTGTAATAAAATGTCCCCAAATTGTACTGAGCATCAAACAATCCAGCATTTAATTCAATAGCTTTCTTGTAAGCAGCTTCAGCTTCTACTGGTTTATTTAATTGCTCTGCCAATATTCCTTTATTAAGGTATAGATTCGCATTTGTAGGATCTAATTGAATTGATTTTTCAGCCTCTACATATGCTTCACTAGCTTTGCCACTCAATAAGTATAAGTTGAATTGACGGCTTGTAAGGTCCTTATCCTGAGGGTATTTTGAAATTCCTTGACCTAGTGCTTTTATTGCTGATGTAGTATCGTTTTGGTTTAAATACGAATTAGATAATGCAATGAAAGTCTTTGCTTCTCCAGCGTTTAAGCTAATAACCTGGTTGTAAAATATAGCTGCCTTAGCATACTGTCCCGATTTATAAGCCGCTAATGCGCAATTGTTAATTCCGTTTGTATCGGTTAGATTAAAGAAGTCTTTCTTAACCTTAATTCCAATTTCGAAGTTTGTAAAGGCCTCTTCGTACTTCTTTTCCTGGAAATTGTTTATCCCTGCATCCATATAGTTAAATGCTATATTTCCCATTTTTTCATTAATTTCCCTCGTATAATCATTATCCTTATCTAATTCTAAAGCTTTTTGATACGATTTTAAGGCTTGTTCTAAAGCTCCCGGTTTCAATGAAGCCAATTTTTCATCCTTACTATCAGCAATAGCCTGATGAATGAATCCACTCCAATACCATGTTTTAGCCATACCCATTGTGGATTCATTAGCAACGCACTTATCAATAGATGTTTTGGCTTTTTCAAAATCATTCCATTTTACGTAGTTCATTGCAGATTGTAACTCGGCTTTTTGAGCAAAGGAACTGAATCCTACAAAAATTAATAGTGTGGTAATTTTCAATAACTTGTTCATTTGTTGTTTTTTATGAATTTTAGCTAAAGTTTAATTTTCAGTATTTTCGTTTGGTGTTTCAGGATTGTTTTGATCGTTATCAGGAGCTGGAGAATCTGTGTTTGGTGTCTCAGTATCTGGAGTTGTAGTTACATCTGCTTCACCAACTGGTGTTTCAATTATTAAATCTTCTCCATTTTCTGTTTGCCCTTCTGCAGCTAAAACGCTTTCTTCAATTTTTGCTACTGATGCAATATCGTCATCCTCACCCAACTTTATTACCTTAACCCCTTGAGTGGCACGTCCCATAACCCTTAAGTCGTTAACCGACATGCGGATGGTAATACCATTTTTGGTGATAATCATTAACTCATCTCCATCAACCACAGATTTAATGGCAACCAAGTTTCCTGTTTTTTCCGTCACTTGAATCGTTTTAACTCCTTTTCCTCCACGGTTAGTAACGCGATAATCTTCAATATCTGTACGTTTTCCGTAGCCTTTTTCTGAAACGACTAAAATGGTCTCTTTATTTTTGTCGGATATACAAACCATTCCAATTACTTCATCATTCGACTCATCAAATGATACCCCACGAACTCCGGCAGCATTACGGCCCATCGGACGAACAGTACTTTCGTTAAAGCGAATTGCTCTACCCGACTTCACCGCCAATAAAATTTCATTGGTTCCGTTGGTCAATCTTGCTTCTAATAATTCATCTCCTTCATTAATGGTAATTGCATTAATACCATTCTGACGTGGACGAGAATAAGCTTCTAACTGCGTCTTTTTGATAGTACCTTCTTTCGTACAAAGGATAATATAGTTATTGTTTAGGTAGTCTTCCTGATCCAAATTGTTAACGTTAACAAATGCTCTCACCTTGTCATCCGCTGAAATATTAATCAGGTTTTGTAATGCACGGCCTTTTGAAGTTTTCGTTCCTTCCGGAATTTCAAATATTCGTAACCAGAAGCATTTTCCTTTTTCTGTAAACAGCAATAAATAGTTATGGTTGGTCGCAACAAACAAATGCTCTACAAAGTCCTCATCACGTGTAGCTGTTCCCATTGCTCCTTTTCCACCTCTGCTTTGTGTTCTGTATTCATTTAAAGGAGTTCTTTTGATATATCCAAGATGTGAAATAGTCACCACTACCGCTTCATCAGCTATCATATCTTCCATAGAGATATCATCAGCCATGTAAACGATTTCAGTTCTTCTTTCGTCCCCGTATTTCTCCAGCATTTCGTTCATTTCACCCTTTAGTATGCTCATTCTTAATGCTTCATCTGCAAGAATTGCCTTAAAGTTTTCAATCATTTTCATGATTTCAGCATACTCATCACGAATCTTATCACGCTCTAAACCTGTCAAGCGTTGTAAACGCATTTCAAGGATAGCCTTCGATTGTATTTCGCTTAATTGGAAGTTGCTCATCAATCCTGATTTCGCTTCATCAGGAGTTTGTGACTTACGAATTAATGCAATAACCTCATCTAAATGGTCTAAAGCAATTAATAAGCCTTCTAAAATATGAGCGCGTTTTTCTGCCTCCGCTAACTCGTAACGAGTTTTGCGAATTAATACTTCGTGACGGTGCTCCACATAATGATGAATCAAATCTTTAAGATTTAACATCATCGGACGTCCACCCACTAAGGCAATATTATTTACGCTGAAAGAGTTTTGTAAGTCAGTGTATTTGTATAGGTTATTTAAAACCACATTGGCCATTGCGTCGCGTTTAATTTCATAAACTACTCGCATACCATCTCGATCCGATTCATCGCGGATATCAGAAATCCCCTCAATCTTCTTCTCGTTAATTAAATCAGCGGTTTTCTTAATCATATCCGCCTTGTTAACCTGATAAGGAATTTCAGTTACGATAATTCGCTCACGACCATTATCTAAATTCTCGATAATCGCTTTAGCTCTAAGTACAATACGTCCTCTTCCTGTTTCTAAAGCATCCTTAACGCCTGTATATCCGTAAATAATTCCACCCGTAGGGAAATCAGGAGCTTTCACAAACTTCATTAATTCCTCAATGGTAATATCTTTATTATCGATGTAGGCAATAATTGCATTTAATACTTCCGTTAAGTTATGTGGCGCCATATTCGTCGCCATACCTACTGCGATACCTGCTGCTCCATTCACTAATAAATTAGGAATCTTAGCTGGCAATACGGTTGGTTCTTCCAATGTATCGTCAAAGTTTAGTCGGAAATCAACTGTATCCTTGTCAATATCATTCAACATTTCTTCAGCAATCTTCTTTAATCTTGCCTCAGTATAACGCATAGCTGCGGGACTATCTCCATCTACCGAACCAAAGTTTCCTTGTCCGTCAACTAAAGTATAACGTAACGACCATTCCTGGGCCATACGAACCATTGTATCATAAACTGAACTATCGCCATGTGGATGATACTTACCTAATACCTCTCCTACAATTCTCGCCGACTTTTTATAAGGGCGGTTGGACATTACTCCAAGTTCCTGCATTCCGAATAATACACGACGGTGTACAGGTTTTAATCCATCTCTTACATCAGGTAATGCACGTGACACAATAACAGACATCGAATAGTCGATGTATGCCGTCTTCATTTCATCTTCGATATTAATTCGAATAATCTTTTCGCCTTCAGCCATTGGTTTTTATAAGTTGTTTTTAATAATTTTTGTTAGTAACGAAATATCGTTGAAAAACAGCTTTTTAAAGCTATTAATAAGAATGTTGATAAATCCCCAACGATAAGCCACGAAGTTAATTAAATGTAAGCATATTTTTGGGCAAAATCGAGAGTAATTATTAACAAAAAGGCATGTTAAAATTGGTGATAAAAAATGGTTACGTGGTAGTTAAAAATTGAAAAATTAAAATGATTTTTGAAATAAATCGTTTAGGCCAAATATACCCAAACCATTTTTAAACTTATTCGTTAAAAAAACAGATAATTATCAAGCACTATGGAAGCAAAATTTTCTCCGAGAGTAAAAGATGTCATCTCCTTTAGCCGAGAAGAAGCATTACGTTTAGGACACGAATATATAGGTACTGAACATTTGTTATTAGGGCTCATTCGCGAGGGAGAAGGAATGGCAATTAAATTTTTAAAATCCCTAAACATTAATCTTGTTGAACTTCGTAAGTCTGTTGAAAATGCAGTAAAAGGTAATTCAACAACTTCTAATAATCTAACCAATATTCCTTTAACCAAGCAGGCTGAAAAGGCTCTTAAGATTACTTACTTGGAAGCTAAAATTTTCAAATCAGAAATCATTGGAACAGAACATTTGTTGCTGGCAATCTTAAAAGACGAAGATAATATTGCTACACAAATCCTAAATCAGTTTGGCGTAACCTACGACATTATGCGTGAAGAACTAGACATGTTCAAATCGAACATCCGTTCCGAGTCACCTCAATCAGGTGGAGATGATGATCCTTATTCAAAAGATGATGATGGTCCTTCTTTCGGACAAACAAAAAAACCAACTGACAGTAAATCGAAAACTCCTGTACTCGATAATTTCGGTCGTGATTTAACAAAAGCCGCAGAAGAAGGAAAGTTAGATCCAATAGTTGGTCGTGAAAAAGAAATCGAGCGTGTATCGCAGATTCTTTCTCGTCGTAAAAAGAACAACCCAATCCTAATTGGAGAACCAGGTGTAGGTAAGTCTGCAATCGCAGAAGGTCTTGCACTTCGAATCACCCAACGTAAAGTATCTCGCGTATTGTTTAACAAGCGCATTGTTACCCTTGATTTAGCTTCGCTCGTTGCAGGAACAAAATACCGTGGTCAGTTTGAAGAGCGAATGAAAGCCGTAATGAATGAATTGGAAAAGTCTCCGGATGTAATCTTATTCATTGATGAAATTCATACCATCATTGGTGCTGGTGGTGCTTCTGGTTCATTAGATGCATCAAATATGTTTAAGCCTGCTTTAGCTCGTGGCGAAATTCAATGTATTGGCGCTACTACACTTGACGAATACCGTCAATATATCGAGAAAGATGGAGCACTAGACCGTCGTTTTCAAAAAGTAATTGTTGACCCTACTTCTGTAGATGAAACGATTCAGATATTATCAAATATTAAGGAACGTTACGAAGAGCATCACCACGTTAACTACACGCCTGCTGCAATTGATGCTTGCGTTAAATTAACTAGTCGATATATTACTGATCGTTTCCTTCCAGATAAAGCTATCGATGCTTTAGATGAAGCAGGTTCTCGTGTGCATATTTCAAATATTCATGTTCCTCAGACTATAATCGACCTTGAAAATAAGGTGGCTGATATTAAGCAAGAGAAAAATCGTGTGGTTCGTAGTCAGAAATACGAAGAAGCAGCACGACTACGTGATACGGAAAAACAATTACTGGAGCAATTAGAAGCTGCTAAGAAAGCCTGGGAAGAAGAAACAAAAACACAACGTTACACAGTAGATGTTGAAGATGTAGCCAACGTTGTAGCAATGATGAGCGGAATTCCAGTTACGCGTATTGCGCAAGCTGAAACGACTCGTTTATTGAAAATGCCTGATGAGTTGAAAGGAAAGGTAATCGGACAAGATGAGGCGGTTAAAAAAGTGGTAAAAGCAATTCAACGTAATCGCGCTGGATTAAAAGATCCTAATAAGCCAATTGGAACGTTTATTTTCCTAGGTCCTACAGGTGTTGGTAAAACAGAATTAGCGAAGGTTTTAAGTCAATATTTATTCGACTCTGAAGATGCATTGATCCGCATCGATATGAGTGAGTATATGGAGAAATTTGCAGTGTCTCGTTTAATTGGAGCGCCTCCAGGATATGTTGGATATGAAGAAGGTGGTCAGTTGACGGAAAAGGTTCGTCGTAAGCCCTACTCTATTGTGTTGTTAGATGAGATTGAAAAAGCACATCCAGATGTATTTAATTTATTACTTCAAGTATTGGATGATGGTCAGTTGACGGATAGCCTTGGACGTAAGATTGATTTCAAGAATACAATTATCATCATGACTTCTAATATCGGTTCTCGTCAGTTGAAAGAATTCGGACAAGGTGTTGGATTTAATACAACTGCTCGTTCAAGTCAGTCTGATGAACATGCGAAAAGCGTTATTGAAAGTTCATTGAAAAAAGCATTTGCTCCAGAGTTCTTAAATCGTATTGATGATGTAGTAATGTTTAATAGCCTTACTAAAGAAGATATCTTTAAGATTATTGATATTGAATTATCAGGATTGTATAAGCGCGTAAATGAGTTAGGTTATAAGTTAAAATTAACTGATGAGGCTAAAGAGTTCTTAACTGACAGAGGTTATGATTCCAGCTACGGTGCTCGACCATTGAAGCGTGCAATTCAAAAGTACATCGAAGATCCAATGGCGGAAGAAATTATCAAAGGTGAATTAGTTGAAGGTGATACTTTAGAGCTAGGACACGAAAGTGAAGCCGATCATTTAAAGATCAATATAGTAAAGCCTCCTAAAGCTTCAAAGAAGAAAAAAGAAGAGTCTTAATCAGATTTGAATAAACTAAAAAGAGCGACCAGTTGGTCGCTCTTTTTTTGTAGAACTAATTTTTTATTATTGTTCAGAAAACTTCTCCATTACCTCGTTGCTTACTCCAGCAAATGAGAATCCTCCATCGTGAAATAAATTCTGCATTGTAACCATTTTAGTATAATCGCTAAATAATGTCAAGCAATAATCAGCGCATGATTCAGCACTTGCATTTCCTAATGGCGACATTGCGTCAGCATAGTTGTAGAAACCATCAAATCCTTTTACGCCTTGTCCAGCAGTAGTTTTTGTTGGCGACTGAGAAATTGTATTAATACGAACTTTCTTAGCCTTTCCATAGTGATATCCAAAGCTACGCGTGATGCTTTCTAATAGTGATTTAGCATCTGCCATATCACCGTAATCAGGGAATACACGTTGAGCTGCGATATAAGATAAAGCAACTACACTACCCCATTCTGAAATAGCGTCTAAACGCATTGCAGTTTGTAGCGTTTTATGCAACGACATCGCAGAGATGTCAACTGTTTTATGGTAATAATCGTAGTCTAATTCAGTATAGGTTTTTCCTTTACGTACATTTGGCGACATACCTATTGAGTGTAAAACAAAATCAATTTTACCACCTAGGATTTCTTGTGATTTGGTAAATAAATTTTCCAAATCTTCGATGTTAGTTGCGTCTGCTCCAATTACCTGAGCATTGCATTTTGTAGCCAATTCGTTGATTGCTCCCATTCTTAATGCAACGGGTGCGTTGGTTAATGTAAATGTTGCTCCTTCTTCATGACAGCGTTCAGCAACTTTCCATGCGATTGAATTTGGGTCCAATGCGCCGAAAATAATTCCTCTTTTTCCTTTTAACAGGTTAGTAGCCATAGTATTTATTTTATGGGTTCAAAAGTAGTTTAAATATTTGAAAATTTAGTTGGCAATCAGGGCTTTTGCGTTATCAATAGCAGCCTCTGTGAGTTGTTCGCCTGATAACATCCTGGCTATCTCTTGAATCCTTTCACTGTCGCTCAGTAACTTAAGCGATGTATGTGTTTTATCTTTTCCTTCTGTTTTGAAAACAAAGTAATGGTGGTGTCCCTTGCCTGCCATCTGTGGTAAATGAGTAATTGCAATAACCTGGTGGTTTTCGGACATCCTTTTCACGATGCTTCCTACTTTAGCTGCAGTTTCACCAGATATTCCAGTGTCAATCTCATCGAATATAACGGTTGGCATATCCGATAATTCAGCCATCATCGCTTTAATACAAAGCATCAAACGTGATAACTCACCACCTGAAGCTACTTTACTTATTTCTTTGTGAGTACCGCCTTTATTAGCTGTAAACAAAAATTTAATCTGATTGCCACCTTCACTGGTAAAGTCATTAGGATCTAAATCAAGACAGTCTATTTTAATTGATGCCGCTGGCATTGCTACTTCAACCAGCATTTTGTTTATTTCATTCTCGATCTTCGGAATTGCTTTCTTTCGATTAGCACTTAATATATCAGCATTGGTAATAAGCTCTTTGCTTAATAGGATTATCTGTTTTTCGATTGCTTCGATTTTATCTTGCAATGATCCTATGCTCGTTACTTTTTCTGCAAGATTAGCTTCGATATCCATTAACTCTTGAATAGAACTCACCCGGTGCTTTTGTTGTAATCGGTAAATTAAATTCAGTCGTTCGGTGATGATTTGCAACTGCTGACTATCTGCATTGATTTCATTAGCTGCATCTTCCAATTCATTTGCAATATCTTTTAATTCGACACTACTACTATTTAAACGATTGTAGAATTCTTGATAACGAGCATCAAACTTTACGAGTGATTGCAGTTGAGCAGCACACGCTTTTAAATTAGAAAGCAAGGTGATTTCACCACCATTAATACTCTGATATGTGCTAAATAATTTCTCTTTAATTTCTTCCGCATTTTCAAGTTTCTCAAGATCTTGTTCGAGTTGAGATTGCTCTTCAGGATTATTTAAAAGCGCTTCTCCTAATTCTGTTAATTGAAAATTGAAATAGTCTAAATCGGCCTTGCCCTTTGATTCTTCTGCTTTTAATGTATCGAGCTGTTGTTTTTCAAATTTGAGTTTTGAAAAGGTGTTTTTATAATTGATTAGGTGCTTATTGTTTTTTGCATAAGCATCGACCAATTGCAATTGAAAAGAACCTGAGTTTAACAACATTGTTCCATGTTGCGAATGGATATCTACTAATTGTTGAGATAGTTCTTTTAAGGTAGCTAGATTTACAGGCGAGTCGTTAATAAATGCTCTCGATTTTCCTTCGGGAGTTATTTCTCTTCGAATATGTGTTTCACTTTCAAAGTCTAAATCATTTCTCGTAAAAAAATCAGAGTAGGAATCCTTAGAAAGTTGAAATGTGCCTTCTATTATACACTTCGAATTTTTATGTAATAAGGCACCTGAATCTGCTCGTTGTCCTAGGATTAATTCTAATGCTCCTAACAAAATGGATTTACCTGCTCCTGTTTCACCAGTAATAACCGACATTCCTTTGTCAAAAGAAATATCTAGTTCATCAATCAGAATATAATTCTTAACAAATAATCGCTTTAGCATTGTAACAGATCTTACCGTAAAACTTAATTACCGCCAGTTTGAATTTTATTGTACTTCGTCGAATTAGATGGATCTATTTCTGTTAAAATTAAAACCATATTCGACTTAATATCGCCAGAAGCACCTGAAAAAATATTTACTACTTCATCCGCTTTAGCATCGAATAGTGTTTTCATAAAAACAGATTGAGGTTTGTCAAGATGAACTCTCCTAATATTCTCGATAGCGTCTGCACATAAACGAATAGATTCATCGCGTGTTTTCGACATAGTGTCTAATCCTTTGCGATGAAAATCATAATAAAGCGTGCGAATAGGTTTGTAAATCGGATTATTGATATTCTCACAAAGCCAATAACGGTTTCGGTTAGCCTCAAATGCTTTCCATCCTGGCTCTGCAGCATTCGTATTATTCGCAACAATTGATTGCGCTTTTGCAAAATATTCTCCTCCACCATATTTAGAGTAGGTGTCGTAATCTAGGCCTAAAATGATATTTGCATAAAACGCTAATACCGCAACCAAATTCGGATTTCTTCCTGCTTCGCCCGCATAATCTAATGTTTGAAATTCTACATAGCGAAAGGTGAAATCATCGTCTTTGTAATTTATTAATGGTGAGTTATAAGAAGTGCTAAAAACTGGTCTTCTTGATGATACTTGAATAGACCCTTTAAATTCATCAGTTGATACTCGCTCCGTAATTTCTATTTGAATTGAACATTCAATCTTTTCTTCTGACTTAAACTTATCATTTGTCCAACGTGTATTGTTCATGAATTCATAAATAGCAGTTTGAAGCGTTGTGAAAATCTTCTTGTCGGAGCTTTGAATTCGTGGAGTAAGTACATTTACTTGACAAGCTAATTCCTGTGAGAAAATAGTAGTGGAGGAAAAAATAAATAAGAATAGAAATAGAATCTTACGCATGCACAAACTCTTTTATTTTTTTTACTATGTCTTTTGCTAAATCGGTTTTTAGTTTTAACGGAAATTCAGTCGTTTCAGTATTACTAATAAAAGTAATTTTATTGGTATCGGTTCCAAAACCTGCCCCTTTATCGTTAAGCGAATTTAAGATAATTAAATCTAAATTCTTCGATTTTAATTTATTCTTTGCATTATTTATTTCGTCGTTTGTCTCTAGTGCAAAACCTACTAAAAACTGATTATTTTTTTTTATTTGTCCTAGGTTTGCAGCAATGTCTTGGGTTTTTATTAAAGCCAGGTTCATATCGCTATCCGACTTTTTAATTTTTGTGGAGGATACTACTTCCGGAGTATAATCTGCCACAGCTGCCGTTAGTATTGCTCCCGCTGCATTATCGAAATTTTTCATTGCTGCTTCGTACATTTCAGCAGCACTATTTACAGGGATAACTGTTATTCCTCTCGGAACTTCTATCGAAACAGGTCCTAAAACTAAAACCACCTCTGCTCCATTATCCACTAGTTCTTTGGCAATGGCAATCCCCATTTTACCTGTCGAATGATTACTGATAAATCGTACAGGATCTATCGCTTCGCGCGTCGGTCCTGCTGTTACAATAATTTTCTTTCCACGAAGTGGTAAATCAGCATAAAGGAAATTCACTACTTCAGTAACAATATCCATTGGTTCTACCAATCTTCCCTCTCCCACTAGTCCACTTGCTAATTCACCTTGTGCTGGTCCAACTAGTACATGTCCCCTCGATTTTAATAAGCTAATATTGTCTTGTGTTGATGCATGCAAATACATATCGTGGTCCATAGCAGGTGCTAACATAACAGGACAACGGGCAGAAAGATAAACTGCATCTAACAGTGAGTCGCATATTCCTCCTGCAAAATGGGCAAGGGTGTTTGCCGAGGTTGGCGCAATTAATAATAAATCGGCCCACAAACCTAATTCTACATGATTATTCCAGGTTTCATCTTCCGAAACCATGGTATGAAAAACTGTATTTTTTGATAAGGTAGAAAGGGTTAGAGGGCTAATAAACTCAGTTGCTGCTGGTGTCATTACCACGCGAACATTAGCTCCCTCTTTTACTAATAAACGGCAAAGGTCGGCGGACTTATAAGCTGAGATGCTGCCGGTAATCCCGAGCAGGATATTTTTACCGGATAGCCGCATAATTAATTATTCTTGATCCTTTAGTGGATTTCTGTGGTAGATTTTACCATCTAAAAACTCTTGAATAGATACCAATGTTGGTTTTGGTAAACGCTCATAGTGCTTAGAAATCTCAATTTGTTCACGGTTTTCGAAAATCTCTTCTAAATTGTCTGTTGCAGAAGCAAATTCAGATAATTTATCTGTTAATTCTTCTTTCATTTCCGCTGCAATGTGATTAGAACGACGAGATAAAACTACAATTGATTCGTAGATGTTACCTGTCTTTTCTTCAAAGTTCAACAGGTCGCGAGTAACAGTTGTGTTGGTAGAAGATTTATAGTTTGCCATGTTTAGGAATAATTATCGTTTTTATCAATTATGAATTTTTTTCTGGCGCTTCAAATTTTTTGAGCTCTAATTTGGAAGCATCAAATATTTTTTCTGCGTCGCGAAGATACCTACTTTGCGGGAAATTATCTACTAATTTGTAATAGATATCTAAAGTATTTTTAAATCGTTCCTCTTTTTTGGTATCGATACTCTTGCTGGCGTAAGTAAATTGCCCTTTTAACATCGTAAAAAGTGCTAATTCCTTGTATTCTGTGCCAGGGTAATTGTTGATTAAATTTTCGAATGCAACAATAGAAGCTTTGTATTCCTCCATGTTAAAATACAGGAGGGCAATTTCAAACGACTTGTCTTCCAGTTTTTTACGTAATTCGTCGATTCTTAAATTCGCTTCTTCTACTTTACTTCCCTGAGGATAGCGATTAATGAAGAGCTGAAATTTTTCAATTGCTTCTAACGTTGAGGTTTGATCCAAGCTAGAAATCGGACTATCCAGGTAATAGCAATAGGCATACATGTACTGCGCCTCTTCTGCATGTTTACTATTTGGGAATGTTTGAACGAAATTATTGAAATAATAAGCCGCCGTCTGATAATCATCTACATAAAAAGTACAGTAAGAATAGTAGTAATAAGAGTCTTCCGCCTTAGACGTACCGCGATAAACCGAAATAAGCTCTTCAAAAAGTTGTAAAGCGTGGTAATAATCCTTTTTCTCGTAGTATTTCACCGCTCCATTGTATTTGGCATCCATATCCGGATTCTTGGTAAGCTTCTGAAACTTACTGCATGATGATATTACCAAAAGCATTACCAGGAAGGCTATTCCTTTCTTCATTTTCTATAAAATATGTGCAAATTTAACTAATTAGACTATCAAATATCATCTATTAAACAAGAACTTGTTAAAAATATTGATAATGTTAAACAATTAAAAGTTAATTTTGTCCTCACTTTTGAAGTTGATTTAACAAGAATAAAACTTAACAAAAATTAGAATGATTGATTTATTTGAAAAGCTAAAGCAAAACCGCGGACCATTAGGGATGCATGCAAAGGATGCCCATGGTTATTTTACATTTCCAAAGTTAGAGGGAGATATTTCGAACAAGATGATCTTTCGTGGAAAGGAAAGATTAGTATGGAGTTTAAATAATTACTTAGGATTGGCTAATCATCCGGAAGTTAGAAAGGCTGATGAAGAAGGTGCTAAAATGTATGGATTTGCCTTGCCAATGGGCGCTCGTATGATGTCAGGTAATTCTAACCCTCATGAAAAGCTGGAAGCAGAATTATCAAGCTTTATGAGTAAAGAAGATACTATTCTATTGAATTTTGGATATCAAGGAATAATGAGTGCAATTGATGCCTTGGTTGACCGTCATGATGTGATTGTTTACGATTCAGAATCGCATGCTTGTATTATCGATGGATTACGTCTTCACATGGGTAAACGTTTTGTTTATCCTCATAACGATATCAATAATCTTGTAAAGCAATTAGAAAGAGCTACTAAGCTGGTTGAAAATACCAATGGTGCTATACTCGTAATTACTGAAGGTGTTTTTGGTATGTCGGGCGACCAAGGAAAGTTGAAGGAAATTGTAGAGTTAAAAAAGCAATTTAATTTCCGTTTGTTGGTAGATGATGCTCATGGATTCGGTACTATGGGAAAAACAGGTGCTGGTACTGCAGAACATCAAGGGGTACAAGATGGAGTTGATATATATTTCGGAACGTTTGCAAAATCGATGGCGTTAATTGGCGCTTTCATTAGCAGCGAAGAGCAAGTAGTTGAATATTTACGTTACAATATGCGTTCGCAGATTTTTGCTAAGTCGTTGCCAATGCCATTAGTAATCGGAGCTTTAAAGCGTCTTGAATTATTAAGAACGCAGCCTGAGTTGAAAGATAAATTATGGGAGATTACCAATGCCCTTCAATCAGGATTAAAAGCGGAAGGATTTGAATTAGGTAATACCGATTCTCCTGTTACTCCTGTTTACTTAAACGGAACTATTCCTGAAGCGACAAACCTTATTCTTGATTTACGTGAGAACTACGATATCTTCTGCTCAATGGTAGTTTATCCTGTAGTGCCAAAAGGTGTAATTATGTTGCGTTTGATTCCTACTGCCGTTCATACGTTAGAAGATGTTACGTATACAATTAATGCCTTTAAAGACGTTAAAAAGAATTTACAGGCAGGAAAATATAATCTTGATAAGATTGTTACTTCACTATCGTAATAACAATTTAGAACATATTTTAGAAAGGCCTCTGATTAAACGGAGGCTTTTCCATTTATAGCTATCAGCTCAACATCGTAGATAACCGGTCCTGGTCCTTTTAACTTGTTTGTACCTGGCAGTCCTTTTCTGTTTTTAGTATCGAATATAATTCTATAAAGTCCGCCAACTTTTAAATTAGCAGTTGATATATCCCATATTGATGGAACCTCAGGTGCGCCCATCACATATTGAAAGTCTTTACCAATTTGTTTAGATGATTCGAAAATTTCACCTGTAATAATCTTCGCTGTAAAACGTATTCTTACCGTATCACCTGCAGCAGGAAAACTACCACTTCCCTCTTTTAGAATGATAAATTGACATCCGGGAGAAATTTGTGTGCCCGATAAATTATTCTGAGCCATAAAATTTTCCGTCTCTAATTTGTCTTGCTGAATGAATTCGTTTATTTCTGCATTAGCGAGCTTTTCAAACTCATCTTTTGTTTTTACTTCTAACAAGCGCACATCTATTCGGATTTTTTCTCCTGATTTGATAAAGGCAGGCATTGCCTGCTTGAAGATGTATTTGAATAAAGAGTCAGATGGAATTAAAAAACATGCTGAATCCCCTTCTGCCATTAATGCAAATCCTTCTTCAATACCACCTTTAAAAGCAGGTTGGAATAATTCTGTAATATATAGTTTGTTATCTGAAAAGGTAGAGTCCGATTGACTCGTAAACATAATGTTCATTCTTAAAACATCCGTTAGTTTTGGCTTACGACCTTTTTTTGATTCTATGATTTTATATTCTAATCCACTTTCGGTTTTTTCGAATCCGTTTTTATTACAAGATGTAAGAATGGTAACACTGATTAATACTGCTGAAAAAACAAAGGCAATTATTCTACTGCGCTGAATCATGATATTTTAATTTTTTACTTTTAATAATTCTATATTGTAAACTAGGCTAGCCTGACCACCAATTTTGTTTCCGTCGCCACTTATACCATACGCCAAATATGAAGGAATAATAATGGTTGCTATTGAACCGCAAGGGATTTGTTGAAGTACTTCTTGTAATCCTGTGGGCTCGTTACTCTGTCCGATTTTAATTTGCATAACACCTGAGCTATCACTCGAATAACAATAGTCGCCGTTAAGCAAATGAATTTGATATTTTAACTCGACCTCTGCAAGATTTTTTGGTTGCTCACCTTTACCAAGTTTTTCAATCGAATAGTGAATACCTGTTTTAGTTTTCTCCATTTTTAAATTGCTCTTCGCAATAAAAGAATCAATTTTTTCTTGCTCCTGCAAAATCATTTTCTTGTTCCGGTCAATGAGCGATTCTTTATCCTTCGGATTAATCTGATCCTGCCCATTATAAATAACTTCTGTATCTGCTTCGCCGGTTCCTTCCGATCCGCCGCAGGAATAGATAAAAGGAATAGCGCAAATAATCAGTTTTAGAAGTGAATGCGATAATTTACGCATGATGATTTTCCATTAAAATAGTTTTAAACTTCTGAACGGTATCTTCTAAAGAAAGATTTGATTTCCCTCCTGCAGCGTTCTTATGCCCCCCACCTTCAAAATGTTTTTCGGCAAGGTCTTTCACGGAGTAATCACCTTTAGAACGGAAAGATATTTTAATTATTCCATCGCGTTCACTAAACAAAACAGCCATTTTAATTCCTTCGATACTCAAGCCATAATTAACGATTCCTTCCAAGTCTCCAGACTGATGATTGAATCGTTTCATGTCGTCTTTTGTACACAAAAAATAGACAGCCTTATGTTCATTCAAAACAAACATATTGTTGAGTAATACATGACCTAAAAAACGTAAGCGGTCTTCAGAAGAGGTATCATAAACAGCTTCATGTACAATATCGTTGCGCATGCCAGTGTTCAGTAATATACCAACTACGCGATGTGTCTCTGCTGTTACGCTGCTAAATCGGAAGCTTCCAGTATCCGTCATGATACCTGCATATAGACAAGCTGCACTATCCATTGTTATTTGTGAAAGTCCGTCTAACGCCTCCATAAAATGCACTATTAACTCACAGGTAGATCCTATTTCAGGGAATGAAAAAGTATATTCGCAAAAATCCTTCGGAGCTAAATGATGGTCAATCATTATTTTCTTGGCTGAAGACTTAATAAGCAAGTCACTCATTCCTTCTGTTCTCGTAGGGTCGTTAAAATCTAGGCAAAAAAGCAAGTCCGCTTGATGAATTAGATCAGCCGCTTCTCGAGGTGTTTTTGAAAAATCGATTGTTTCATTACTGCCATGCATCCACTTTAAAAAATTAGGGAATTCACTTGGTAAAACAACGTCAGCATGAATGTTCAAGGACTTTAAATACGCCCATAATCCCAAAGAAGAACCCAAAGCATCGCCGTCTGGTTTGTAATGCGTGGTAATTACAATGCGCTTACTGCTTAAAATCAGCGATTTAACTGAATCGATTTTATTTTGATCAAAATGGGGTTTCATATTGTGTGTCAAATTTAATCCAATTACCTTTGCAGCCCAATAAAAGACAATAAAATAAGATGAGAACTAATCGCACATTTACCATGCTTAAGCCTGATGCTGTTGAAAACGGACATATCGGAGCTATCTTGGATCACATTACAAAGGCAGGTTTTAAAATCGTTGCCATGAAATACACAAAGCTATCTGCTGAGTCGGCTGGTAAGTTTTATGAAGTACACAAAGAGCGTCCTTTCTATAATGACTTAGTAAGTTACATGTCATCAGGACCAATTGTCGCGGCTATCTTAGAAAAAGATAATGCAGTTGAAGATTTCCGTAAAATTATCGGAGCTACTGACCCTGCTAAAGCTGAGCCAGGAACAATTCGTAACTTATATGCAAAGTCAATCGATGCTAATGCAGTTCACGGTTCTGATAGTGATGAGAATGCAGAAATTGAAGGTAACTTTTATTTCTCTACACAAGAGAAGTTTTAATAAACTACCACTAATTAAAGAGGGCCCTTACATTGTAAAGGCCCTTTTTTATTTGAATTCAATTTTATCAATAGTAGAATCACCAAGTCGATCGTTGAATTGTTTTTTCAATTCTTCTTTTTGATAATCGAGCTCACTTCTGATAACGGATGAGGTAAGGTAGATCGTTAATGTCTTATTGATAAAACGCAGCTTCGTAGTTCTTGAAATGATAGGTCTGCTCATTAATTCAACCCAGATTTCATTTATTCTAGCCTGAGTAATTCCATCACCAAGGTTATTGTTCTTAATAACATCTTCAAGTATTTTTCCTAATGATTTTTCATTGGTTCTGCGCATACAACGAAGGTGGAAAAAATTGTTGAATAAAGGAAATAATACTTTCGATTTAAAGTTTAAAATAAATTATATTTGGCAACAATGAAGATAATAACGCTGACCACCGATTGGGGGACGAATGATCATCATGTTGGTGCTTTAAAGGGATTGCTTTATAGTGTTTTTCCAGATGTGATGGTTGTGGATATTTCACATGATATACCTCACTTCTCTATTCAGCAGGCAGCCTACCTTTTTAGCAATGTTTATAAGCGCTATCCAGAGGGAACAGTTCATATAGTGGCTGTTCAAAATTCAGGTCCAGTTAAAACAGATTTGTTAGCAATAAAAAAAGATGGGTTTGGATTTGTAGGAATGAACGATGGATTGTTTTCATTGGTGTTCGGCGAACAAGCACCTTCGAATATGGTTGCTGTTAAATTAGATATTGACCAGAAGCCTGGTTACGATTTAGAGGTATTGACGTTTGTTGCTACACATCTTTTATCTGGACAAAATGTGTTTGAATTAGGTAGTCGCCCAGAACAATTTGTTGTACGCAAAGGCTTCGAACCTGTACTCGAAGAAGAAGTAATTCGCGGTACCATAATTTACATTGATAGCTTTGGTAATGCTGTTTCAAATATTCAACGAGACTTGTTCTACAACCAGGTTAAGGATCGCAAGTTTGAAATTAATATCCGTAAGTTTTCTGATAATAAGATTTTATCCAACTATTCTGATGTAGACACGGGGAATATGGTGGCACTTTTTAACGATGCAGGCTTACTGGAAATTGCACAAAATCAAGGAAACGCAGATAAGCTTTTGGGTATAAAAATGAATGATCAAATTCGAATTGATATTAAATGATTATCAGAATTGTCAGGATGAAAGTAGCACCTGAAGATGTCTCTACTTTTCAGAATTATTTTAAAGAATCATATACTCAAATCAGAAATTTTTCGGGGTGTTGTGACTTATCACTTCATTCAGATATTAATGAAGAGGGTGTTATTCTAACGTTTAGTCGTTGGGAGAGCGAAGATCACCTTAACTCTTACCGCGATTCATCTATTTTTAAATCAACCTGGGCGAAAGTAAAGCCATTGTTTATCGCTAAACCAGAAGCGTTTAGTATGCAGGAGTTGATTTAACTCTTTTTGCTTTATTCAATTTTATAGTTTTGCAGTTATAATTATAGGCATATGAAAAATATTTCAGTTATTGGTTCTGGGCAGATGGGAAATGGCATTGCTCACGTATTTGCTCAAAATGGTTTCAAAGTAACTTTGATTGATATCAAAGAAGATGCTTTAGCAAGAGCAGTTCAAACGATTTCAAACAATTTAGATCGTCAATTATCAAAAGGTTTAATTTCAGAAGATGTGAAGTCGCAGACGTTAGGTAATATTGAAACAACTACTGATATGAAGTCGGGCGTTGCTAACGCAGATTTAGTTGTTGAAGCAGCAACTGAAAATATCGACTTGAAACTATTTATTTTTAAAGAACTTGATGCGAATACAAAACCTGATTGTATTCTTGCTTCTAATACTTCTTCAATCTCTATCACTAAAATTGCATCAGTTACAAACCGAGGTGATAAAGTAATCGGAATGCATTTTATGAATCCGGTTCCAGTGATGAAATTAGTAGAGGTAATCAGAGGTTATAATACTTCGGATGAGGTAACGAATTTAATTCTTGAAACATCTAAGAAATTAGGCAAGGTACCTGTTGAGGTGAATGATTATCCAGGATTTGTAGCAAACAGAATTTTAATGCCGATGATTAATGAGGCTATTAATACATTATTCGAAGGTGTTGCAGGTGTAGAAGAAATTGATACAGTAATGAAGTTAGGTATGGCTCATCCAATGGGTCCATTACAATTAGCTGACTTCATCGGATTAGATACTTGCTTAAGCATTATGCGTGTATTGCACGACGGATTTGGTAATCCTAAATACGCTCCTTGTCCACTTTTAGTAAACATGGTTGTGAGTGGTAACTTAGGTGTTAAATCAGGTCAAGGATTTTACAAGTACACGAAAGGCAGTAAGGATATTGTGGTAGCAGATAATTTTAAGAAGTAAGAAACAAAACCGCATAAAAAAAGGTGATTCGAAAGAATCACCTTTTTTAGTTTAAGCCACCATATTTTATTTGGCTAAATAAATCTTTTGCGTTTCCGACTTTTCGTTAGTGGTAATCGTTATAAAGTAGATTCCACTTTCAAGATTGCTTAAGTCCATATCGTAATTCTGATTGGTACTTATCTCGTTAGAAACAATTGTTTGACCAAGTGTGTTTGTTAAACGTAGATTACTTTTTTCGCTAATCAATGTATTTTTACGAATATGGAAAATAGCCGTTGATGGATTTGGAAAAACTGCGAAGCCTGCATTAGTAGTGATCGTCTCTACTCCTACACTATTGTTCGTACAAATTTCAAGTCCCCAATTATCGACAGCTCCACCATCTTGATTGGCATTATCAACAATGTTTAATGTCCAAACTCCACTTGCAGCAATTCCATTGAATATTGAAAGCGGTGTTGAAGGTTGGAATGTTAATCCACCAACTGGAGGACATGGTAATGCACCTGGTGTTGCCTGATCATCAAAGTTTACATTAAAGTCATCTTCATCATTACAAATCTGATCGAATAGCGTACATATTGCACCGTTAGGACCTGTCAGACTAAAAGACAAATCATTAATCCAAGAATGCGTACCAGCTAATCCAATTACATTGATATCGTTAATGGTTCCAGATAGATTAACTGTTAATGTAGATGTGTAACTAGGAGATCCATTTTGAGAGATAGAAATAGGAACATTTAAACTTGAATTATTAGCACAAGCATTTGTTGTGAAACTATAAAATCCAGAAACTGGAGATGAACCACAATCGTTGTTTGCTGTTACATGCCAGTAATAAGTGCTGCTTGGTAATAATCCTGTTGCTGTATAATTTCCTGATGCGATATTAGCAGCGCTAGTTACTATGTTCGTAAACAAACTATCAGTTGCTACTTCAACAGTGTATGATACTCCTGGAGAAGTTATAGCGCTCCAACTCAATACAGGTGAAGTTGCAGCACCAAGGGAATTATTTGCAGGTGATGTTAATGATACAGCAGTCAGATTACTTTCAAGAATACTTAATGTTGCATTGGTCGACTTTGTAACCGTAGCCGATGTTCCAGTAATTGTTAGACTATAATTTCCAACCATTGCTGGAGTTAGTCCTGTAACAGTTAATGTTACAGGAGTACCATCGCTAACAGCAGTAGCAGGGTTAAACGTTGCAGTTGCACCGCTTGGTAATCCACTTACCGAAAATATTGTTGTATCACTAAACGATAAAAATGTTTGATAGTTGAAATTATAAACTGCATCATTAGGTAAGCAAAGATTTTGGTTGTTTGTGCTGAAATTCATTACGAACTCCGAAGATTGAATTGTTATCAATGCTGCATTTAAAGCATAGAAAATATTTCCTTCGCCACGCACCATAATACGTCCTGTAGTAGTTGTTGCACCTGCAGGGATTGTAACCAACGCAGAACCATTGTTTGGAACTCCTGTCGCTAACGTATAAGGGTAGGTGTAACCACTATCTAACGATAAATAAATGTTTACATTCTGACAATTTACAGTAGCGTTATTTGTATTAGCTACATTCCATGTTATCGTTTCACTGGTTCCAGCATTCCATGTTAATGGCGTATTTTGAGAGGTAACTACAAATGGACCTGCATTATCAACTGTAACTGTCATTAAATCAGAAGCTGTTTGTCCACCTTGTACATCATTATCTCTAACAATAAATGAAAAGTTCATTGTTCTTGCTACTGATGGTGTAACTTCCCATGTTGGTGTTAAATTGTTGAGAACAACACTTCTTAAATTAGGCATGTAACGGTTGGGTGATGTTAGCGGAGAAATACTTCTATACAATGGACCAACATTATAGGTTGATTGTGGTGCAGCATTTCCTGGCGATTGTGCCGGATCATTTTGACTCCAATTATAAGTTAAAGAAGCAAGACCATCTGCATCAGTTGCAGTACCTTCTAACACAAAGGCCGTACCTTTAGGAATTGTATAGTTTGCACCAGCATCAGCTGTTGGTGGTTGATTGGTAATAGGCGATTGAAATGCACACGTACTATTTCCTGTTTGAATGTTAGCTGTGATATCACGAACATTAACGTAATTAAAATCATCATGACTGTTTGACTGAACATTGCTTGAACAAATACCTGCATAGCCCATAATTGAACTTCCACTTGCAGGTTCAACTTCTGTACTTCCACTTCCACTTCTTGAACAAGTATTCATTACGTGATATCCTCCAAACTGATGTCCCATTTCATGCGCTACATAGTCAATGTCAAATGGATCTCCTGTTGGATTTGATGAACCTGTCATACCTCTTCCTTTATGCGTTCCCGATTGTGAGTTGCTTAAACAAACACATGCAATACAACCTGCGTTACCTCCTCCTGTTGTATTAAAATTGTGTCCGATGTCGTAGCTATTTACGCCAATTCTAGCATCAATCGTTTGTGCTGTTTTTGTATTCCATTCGTTCGTCCAAGGATCAGCACCTGTACTTCCATAAAATATTAGTGTATCGTTATCAGGCACAAATTCAAGTGTAACTGCTAAGTCTCTTTCATAAACACCATTCACACGATTTATTGTGATGGTCATCTGAGCTTGTATGTCAGCTAACTCTTGACCTGGTGTTAACGCGAAAATATTTCCATACTCTGCAGTGCATGATTGAGCTAAACGATAGGTTCTTAAAATCTGATCGTTTGCATCAAATTGCATTGGAGAACCTCCATCTCTAAGCGACGGTAATTCCGTAGCATCACCTGTGGTACATTCGAAATTTTGGTTGCTCGCCGATAAAGATGTTTTATCGTAAACAATAATATACTTACCATTTGTTGTATACGGATCAATATAATTTGATGCATGTTGTCCAGAGATGGTCATTGTATGTAATCCAAACTGCGTAATGCTAAATCGCATGGTTGCTGTCGGATCAGTTACACCTTGAGCTGCATACGTTTTTATCGTTGGATATTTAGATGCTAAATTGCGATGCATAATTGGAGATTCATAAACTTTGAATTGTTCTGTTTTTCCGTAGGCATTCGGGAATTCAATTACAACAGGGCTGCTATTTAGCGTCCCTCTTAACGGTGCATTGGATAAGGCTACTTTTAATTTTTGTAAATCGATTTCATAAAAATAAGCGGCCGAAGGAGTTGAGTTTCTTCGTGCTAATTTTTCGTTTTTCATCGATTCCTGTTTCACAGGCTTGAACCAATTTGTCGGATTGGCTTTACTCACGTTTATCGCAGCTAATAAGACGATAAATGTTAAAAGTGATTTTCTCATTTTATTGTTTGGGTTGTGTGATTATATATTCGTTTTATTCTATTTTGATACTTGTGATAAGGCAATTAAACAATTCTTCTTTTTCTTCGGATGTTGCTTTGAAATTATTCCTTAACGCATGTTTTGCCAGTTCGTGAATAGGTCCAATTAAAATGGTGTAAAGTATATCTTCATCCATGTTTTTAATTTTTCCTTCCATCACTCCTTTTGATAAAACACGTCGTAAATTAGTAAAAACAAATAAGTCGTGCTCATTGATAATTTTTATGACAGCATTGCTCTGTTGGAACTGATAAAAAAAATCAGCTGCTTTTAAATCATTGAAAACAGAATCGTAGTAAGCCATCCATAGTTCTTTGACTAATTCAGTTGCAGGACGGTTTAAATCAATTTCGATATTGACATCTTGTTTCTTTTTTCGTTGGATATATTGGTAAAGCTGACTAACTAAGTCATCTTTATCTTTAAAATATAAATAAATGGTCCCAATGGCAATTCCTGAAAGGCGAGCTACATCGGTAAGCTTAATACCAGCAAAGCCTTTTTCATACACTAATCGTAGTGTAGCCTCAAAGATTTTATCAATTTTACTGTAATCTTTCTCTCTTGCCATTTGAGATACGAAAATAGTGAATAGATGGCACTTTTTAATTCTTAGATAAAAAAGTTAAATAGCCTTTAATTCAAACTTTAATTGCGTTAATTTGCAATTATATGTCATCACTATTTTCTATAGGCGATTCAGTCACCTTTATAAATGAAAAGCAAAACGGAATTGTTTTGGGCTTTAAAGCGAATAATATTGTGGTTGTCGAAATTGAAGACGGCTTTACCCTCGATGTGCTTTCGAAAGAAATTGTTGTGGTCAAGTCCTCGCAAGAAAAAGCAATGGGTATTTCTACTTCAGAAAGCAAGCCTCTTGATAAGAAAGAGGCAATCTCCCCTGCCCCAGCTTTTGCATCGCATATTGATCAACCAGCGGTTGTTCTTTTAACTATTCCAGAGCAATCTGCAGTGTTAACTGGAAAAATTAAGTTTATGCTGGTGAATGCGCTCAACGGACAACTACAAGGAGTTTGTTTTGAAAAGCAAAAGAATAAACTTAAACGAACAGCGGTCTTTACAATCGATTCTCAACAACAAACAGAACTTTTTGAATATACAAGGGAACAGCTAATGGCGTTTGATGCTTTAGTGATTTCTTATGTTTATTCTGATAAGGATATGTTTTCCTCAGGCAGTAAAGAAATTACGATTGAATATCCAGGATTAGTACAGCACTTTCCTAAATTA
>JBJOND010000012.1:0-36366 GCA_046052065.1 Bacteroidota bacterium
ATATCAAAATTGACCAAAACCAAAATTTACTCGATTTAAACATCTTCATTGCTAGTGTGAAGTTAATAAAACACCTAGTATCACAAAAAGTTATAGATATTTTCAGATATTTAGCTCGTGGAAATAAGACTTACTCCTTTTACTTATCACCTGACCTTTAAAAGAGCATTTGGTATTGCGCATGGAACGCGCACTGGCACCGACTCACTTTTTATTCGTGCTAGCACTAGCGATAAAGAAGGATATGGTGAGGCAGCTTTGCCTCCCTACCTAGGTTATGATGTACATCAACTGATCAGGGATTTTAATATGTATTTCCCTTCTGTCATTTATAGTTTCGAAGAGTTATTAGGACTTCTTCATAAAGTTTCTTTAGCCAATTTTGAAATCCCATCTCCGTTGCGTTGTGCAATGGACATTGCCTTGCATGATCTCTGCGGACAATTAGCCAATATACCTGCACGAAAAATTCTAGAAGTGCCTGCTGCCAATAATGTGCGTTGTAGTGTAACACTTGGAATCAGTAGTGTAGAGGAAATGATTGAAAAAATAAAAGAAGTTACGACCGATTCGAATTTAGGATTTACGCTTTTCAAGCATAAGTTAGGAGGAGAAAATGATTTAGAACGCATCAAAGCTTTTAAAGATTTTACAAACACGGATTTTTGTATCGATGCGAATCAAGCATGGAAATCGGTGGAAGAAGCTACAAAGCAGATTCATTTTTTTCAAGACCTCGGATGTTTGTTTGTAGAGCAACCTATGCCTGTTTCAATGAATAATCATTTGCGTGAATTGAAAAAAAATATTCAATTGCCAATTATTTTGGATGAGTCGATACAGAATACCAGCGACTTTGACTTACTGAAAAATGATTGCGATGGAATTAATGTAAAGCTGATGAAATGTGGTGGAATGGCAGCAGGAAAAAACTTAATTCAACTTGCTAAACGTCACGGTAAAAAAATTCTGATTGGCTGTATGTCGGAGAGTACATGTGGTGCCGCTGCTGCTGCTGAACTTGCAGGGCTTGCCGACTGGGTTGATTTAGATGGACCTTTATTGATTAGCAATGATCCGTTTGAAGGAATTATTTATCAGCAAGGATGTATTGTACCTAACACAACTAACGGTGTGGGTATCCGAAAAATTAAGGATTTAACATTTTCTGCATAATCATTACATCGAGGTAACGATTAAATTTATGTCCTGCCTCTTTCAAAACACCAGTACGAACAAATCCTTCTTTTTCATTTAAGTAAATGCTATGTAAATTATCTGTGGTAATTCGCGCTAATATAGAATGCAATCCTACTCTTTTTCCTTCTTCGACAATTTCCTTCAGTAAAATACTTCCTAATCCCCGAAATTGATAATCAGGGTGAATATACACCGACCCTTCCGCCATAATATCGTAGCCTTTTTTGGGGCTCCACGGACTTAAAGATGCCCAACCGGCAATTTGTTGATTGATTACTCCAACAATAACCGGATGAATCTCTGCACGATTAATTAGCCATTGCATTCGGTCTTCTTCCGACTGGATTTCGGTATCGAAGGTAGCTGTTGTGTTTAGCACGGCATGATTATAAATTTCGGTAATTGCTTTAACATCATTGGGTGTTGCAGCTCTGATTTCAAACATAATTGTAGAATAGAATCCGAAGATACAAAAACAATTTTTCAACAAATACCTGAAACACTTAATCATAACCAAGAATATTTTTTTACTTTGTTGCATGGCAAAAACAAAAACAACTTTTTATTGTCAATCGTGCGGGGCGAATGCTTCTAAATGGATTGGTAAATGTCCTTCGTGCAACGAATGGAATACCTATGTAGAAGAAGTGGTTCCTACAGGAACAGACCATAACAAATGGAAATCATCTACCATCAAAGAAACCAAAGCTGCAAAGCCACGCTTAATTACTGAGATAGAACTTGAATCAAGTCCGAGAATCATTTTACCTGACGAAGAATTAAATCGTGTGTTAGGAGGAGGATTAGTTCCAGGATCGTTAACGTTATTAGGTGGTGAGCCAGGCATTGGTAAATCTACCTTGCTATTACAGTTAGCCGTACGATTAAAAAACAAAAAGATACTTTACATATCGGGAGAAGAGAGCGAGCAACAAGTGCGTATGCGTGCGGAACGTATTGGAAAATTAGAGAGCAACTGTTACATCTTAACAGAAACATCTACTCAAAATATTTTTCGTCAGATCGAAGAATTAAAACCCGAGTTTGTCATTGTCGATTCTATTCAAACGTTGTATTCATCCGTGTATGAATCGGCACCAGGAACAGTTTCTCAGATTCGCGGATGTGCGGGAGAGTTATTGCGGTACGCGAAGGAAACAGCAACGCCAGTTTTAATGATCGGACATATAACCAAAGACGGAAGCATTGCTGGTCCGAAGGTATTGGAGCATATGGTGGATACGGTATTACAATTTGAAGGCGACCGACATCATATATACCGTATTGTGCGAGCAGTAAAAAATCGTTTTGGCTCAACGGCAGAACTAGGTATTTACGAGATGCAGGGAGCAGGACTTACCGAAGTATCAAATCCTTCGCAGATATTATTAAGTCAGCGCGACAACCAACTAAGTGGAACCGCAATTGCCTGCACATTAGAAGGTGCGCGCCCGATGCTCATCGAGACGCAAGCCTTAGTAAGCACGGCAGTATATGGAACTCCTCAACGTACTACAACAGGATTTGATATGCGACGATTACATATATTACTCGCGGTACTAGAAAAACGTTGTGGCTTCCGATTAGGAGCGAAAGATGTATTCTTAAATATAGCAGGTGGCATACGCGTAGAAGATCCGGCCATAGACCTCGCCGTTATATGTGCTATTTTATCTTCTTCGGAAGATTTAGTGATTGACCCGATGATTTGCTTTGCTGGCGAAGTAGGATTAACAGGAGAAATCCGACCAGTAAATCGCATTGAAACACGCATTAAAGAAGCCGCTCGTTTAGGCTTTAAGAAAATATTTGTTTCGCGCTATAACTTACAGGGCCTAGATTTAAAATCGGAGAAATCAATTGAAGTGATTGGTGTTGGTAGGGTAGATGAGGTGTTGCAGATGTTGTTTGCGTAGGTTTTATTTTATTTTTTATAAGATAAAGACAATCTGAAACATATTGCTTTTTAATTTGACCTTATTACCAATTATATTCTTTCTTTTGTCTTGACACAAAATGAAAGAACCAAAGAAAAAGTAGGGTGTAGTAGAGTAATCACACTACACCTCACTTTATTCTTTTGCAAGCAAATTTTTTCCTCGCTAAAATTGCTACAAATTCAGCTATTTCCTCGCAGGCTCGGAACTTCTAAATTTGCTTAACGCAATTTTACCTTCGTAAAAAACCGAATAAACTGAGGCCATATAAATTTAATAAAGTCGAAATATTATAAACAACCTGTTTTAAATACTTCATATGATAAAAAAGAGCGCGAGGGTCTTTAAATGAAATAATAAATGAACTTTCACAGCGAATCAACTTACTCCAATACTATTTTTTTGCTAGTTATTATTTTGCCATTTTCATGAAGATTGATGAGGTAAACCCCACGCGACCAAGTTGAGCAGTTAACAGTGTTATAATCAATAGCAGCCGAAGAATAAACAAGTTGCCCTTGTGAATTACTAACGGTTATTTGTGCTTTGGCCGAAGTTTTATAGGGCAAATAAACTGTAAAATTAGAATTAGCAGGGTTGGGGTACAATGACAATTCTTTTAGATATGAAGGAATTTCATTTACGCTTACCAAAGTTCCTACATTGCAAGATTCTAAATCATTTATATTTGGTGGTGGGTAAAAAGAAATTGGAGGTTCCATTGTAAAGACCCCATTCAATATTGAAAAGGGAAGTAATGAGTGTGGATATTGAAAATTAGTATAACCAATTCCAACATATAATTTGTTATTCATGATAAAACTACCATAAATATCATTTAAATCCAAAAAAAAGGGAATCGGATAATGGTAAACTAAATTCCCGAGTGTATCAATTGCTTTTAGATTTGTGGCAACATTACCACTAGGCTGGATTCCCCAAGAAACAGCTACAGCACTATCGTTCTCTAAAAACCATATATTATAATCCGAATCAAAGGAAGGGTTGGATAAAAATTTATTCTGTGTTGGTATTGTATATATTGGGTACATCATATTATTTTGGGTGTTAAATATTGATAGCCTAATAGGATTTCCGTCAATAGCAAATGGATTATCTTTAATTACAAGATAATGGCCTTTGCCAGCTGAAACTCCACATCTTCCATACATGGTAGCATCAAATGTGAATATCGTATCCCAACTGGTGCCATTAAACTTTGTCAACTGCAAAGTGTCGAAAAGGTTAGTAGAGTCTTTGAATGTTGCCTGAAAAAATGTAGGATTATTGTTCGAGTCTAGTGCATAAGCCAAATCCTGCATATAGTTACGTGGACCAATGACCATATTTGGATTTGTAGGACTGACAGTATTATTTATTAATGTATATTCATTAATTCGTGTTTCAAAGTATGGCCCGAATATTCTAGAAAGCCAAAATGTATTGGGATTGCAATTTATAATGTTAGTACTATGAGGAAGATGTTCTATTAATTTTGTTTGTGAAAACACTATATTGCTCATAGCAATTAATAATATCAGGAGGTAAATTGATTTTTTTTTCATAGTGTTATTTTGTTAAGATTACTTTATTACTTCCAATATAATTAGTATTTGTAAAATACTTTATCAAAACCATTTCACTTGGAAATTTTAATTTATCGTTCTCCCAATTGAGTAAATTGTTTTGGTAAATCAATTGCCCTGACACTCTAAACACATCAACATTAATCTTTTCTTTTTCTGTATCAGATAAATAGTTTAGTTGTGATAAATTTAAGTCTATTTCATTTTTGTTGGTATTGTGAGACCCTATTCGTAAAGAATTGTCATTTCCATAATATTCTATATCTAGTAATGCTCTGCTTTTTATTATACCATCACCTCCTATAAATTCATCTTGTATCGCTAAATTTTGTAATACTTGAATTTCTGATTCGGTAAAGTTTCTATTTTCTGTTAGGCGGGCTAAGGCAATACGATCAACAATCAAATTGTTTTCCTCGATTGCATTGTTAGATATCATAGAATTTAGTCTATTTAACGCATCCAATGCCGTTGCTTCATTGCTTAGCGCTATTGCATCAACATAGTTACCTATATTGTCTTGTCGGTGCAAGTTAATAAAATCTACATAATTAGGATCTAATGCCTGCAAGTTAGAATCATTTGAGATAATCGTATAGGCATAAACTTTATCCAAATAATGATTCTCTTCTATATTATCATCATATTCCAACTCATTATAAATTATTTTATGTACTCTCTCATAAATAGCGTCAATAGTACTTGCATAGGATTCTCCACATAAAGATGGTTCAGCTATATTTGTTATTTTTGGATTGAAATTATTTGGAGGAGTAACCGAATAAGGCGTTATTGAAAAGTTAGAAGAAAGATACCAGTCTAAGCTACTTACAAGGAAACCAAAATATCTGCGATTAATAGAATTATAATTTGTAAAATAATTGTTATAAGGATAAGAGCTCTTACCTTGTTGGCTAAGTGACGCTTTTATAAATCGTATAGCATAAGGATATGTTGAAGAAGAATATAATAGATCACCACTAAATGTATTACAAAATACATTAACTCCAACACAGTTACCTGATAATAATAGGCCTGTCCCCATTCTATTTATCGTATTATTGTTTATAAAAAGATTTCCCCCATTACATCTGTCTGTCCTAATACCCACTAGATAATCTTCAAAACGCGGTGGAGTATTAAATAATGTACTGTTTTTTGTAATAATATTGGATTCAATTTGTACATTTTTTGATTTTTGCAAGTATAGTCCAGTATGAAAATATGGCTGATTTGGATTGCCGAATTGATAATACTGGTTATTGGCTCTGTCAAATGTTAATAGGTTGTTTTTTATTGGATACATATTTATGGAGTCATTACCGCTGCCACTAATATATGTAGCAAACAAACCTATCCTAGCAGATTCAAAATTATTATTATTGATATGGCCTGTAAGATTGGTTGGGGTTGAAAATGCTAATCGTATACCAACATTCTCCAATGTAGGATTAATATTATAAATGTAATAGGCTCCCGTATTAAATATGTTATTATCGATTACCAAGTTAGCTGATATAAAATTAGTACAAAAAATAGCGCAATAAAACCTATTGATAAAATGATTTTGCGAAATAATGATGTTTTTATTTGGGATATTAGTATTATCCACCCTAACACCGCCTAACCAACGAACATTTTCGATATAATTATTAATACAATTTACGTTTACATTTTTAAAAGCATATACTCCGTATCTACATGTATTAATTAAGTTATCATTGTTAGTTGTATTGGATAGTTGTCCAAAAGTTACTGTTTGTTCTTGAGATGATGTTCCTTCGCAATATACAGCGCTACCATTATAATTACTAGTAGCTGTATATCCCGTAATTGGTTGTGTGTTTAGTATTGTGACTTGTTCAGGAAGCGTTATTGACCCTCGAATATTTGCAATGCCAATATTCATATTCTGGATATTTATTTGCATTACATTATTTGTAATTTGGTTGTTAAAATTAGGGTTATCAAATAAGTAGAATCCAGCAAAACTTCTTCCTTGTGGCGCAGTTTGTTGACCCCAATAATTGGGTAATAAATTTAGTGGGTTGTTTATAACAATCCCTGGACCCGGAGCACCTCCAAAATTCAAGTTATTACCACTAGGGTTTTCAGGAGAGTAAACTGCAATGTAATTATCTAAAAAACTACTTGCATTGGCAGTTCCATTATTGAAATCTCCTGATATAGTTCCTTTGTAATAAAGAGCATATTCCGCGTCTCTAATCGTACTACCTTCTCGAATTTTAACTTCACTCTGATCTTGAGCGTGTATCCCTTGCCACAAATACCCGCATCCTGCTTGGATGGTTGAGTTTATTAATCCAAATCCCATATTAGGTAAAACATTGATAATTCCACCTTGGTCAACATTTATAGTTGTATTATGAATTTCAAGGGTTTGATTGACTAATAATTGACCGTGTAGTTCAATTATACTATTTTGATTTGGATAAATTAATGGGTTATAAATAAATTTAGATCCATTTTGTATGATATTAGGTATTTTATCTGGTGTAATGTCAACTAATTGTGGTAATGAATCATTTTCACAGCAAGGTTGTAGGTATAATGTATCAAATGCATTGCAAGGGCTTGTTTGATACAAAACAATCATAGCAGAATAAAAAATTGAACTATTGATTATAGAATTTGCCGAAAACTGATTTCCAGCTATAGATAAAATACTTGTCGTAATTGGATTGTTATTTACATCATAAGTGGTCAATTCTGCTGAATAAATTCCTGCATTATTATAATTATCAATTGTGTAAATAAAAATGTTTTGAGGACCACACAAGCTTTGTTTGCCAATAATTTTGGGGTTGCAATTTTGTCCGTTAGCCAAAACGGAATTTAATAAAATGCACCAAAGTGCTAATAAGTAATTGATTTTTTTCATGATTTTTAGTTTTAGGTACCCAAATATAAAGTGGCAAATAACTTAAAACAATAAGTAAAATTACTTATTTTGAAAGATGTAAAAAATGGAGTGTTTTTTTCTAAAACAATGTCTTTAATATACTGTATATTATATAATTAAAGTCAATATCACGGTAAATTATCGAACAAAATGGCGAAAATTAATTTCGAAAAAATATTTTTTTGGGTCCAAAAAAACGTCAGGTTTTACTTGCCACTAGATTATATATTTTTTTCAGTACATTAAAACAGGCATACGAAATGAAATTTACCTAAACCTATTCGTGATAATACACCCTCTTCACATTAACAAAATCTCAAAGGATGTTGGTTAGTTAAGAATTCCTTCTGTTGTTGGTTAAGATGCTTCTTAACTCGAATCTTTGACCTCTCCTAGCCTCTCCAAAGGAGAGGTACTTGTTTGAAAGTCCCTCCTTCGGAGGGATTTAGGGAGGTCATTTACCAATAAATCTAAATAGCATCCCCTATTCGTGATAATACACCCTTTTCACCCGCTCAGAAATACCAGTGAGTACTTCGTAAGGAATAGTTCCTAACTGTTGGGCGATTTCGAGAATGGAATTTTCTTGTCCGAAAACAATTACTTCCATGCCTTCGCGGACATCCATACCCGTTACATCCAACATGGTCATGTCCATGCATATGCTACCTACAATAGGAGCCAGTTGTCCGTTCACTAACATCTTCCCTACTCCATTGCCTAATTGTCGACTTAATCCATCGGCATAGCCTATTCCTACCGTTGCAATGAGCATATCGCGTTGCGCAACTCCCCTGCGACTATATCCTATTGTATCGCCAGCTGCAACTGTTCTTAATTGAGAAATAGTGGTCTTTAAAGTAGCTACCATTTGTAATTGTCGCTGTTCATTCGCAGTGGCTGCAATGCCATGCAATCCTATTCCTAATCGCACCATTTCAAATTGTGCTTCTGGGAAACGAAGTATTCCTGATGAATTTAAAATATGTCGTAAAATAGGATAGTTAAAATGCGATTGCAAGGTCATCGATATTTTATTGAAGCGTGCAATTTGATCGCGCGTAAACTGATCGTGCTCTAATTCATCACTCGCTACTAAATGAGAAAACACCGTTGCTACTTTTATGAACTTGTTATTCTTAATTCGAATAATCATTTCATTGATATCGTTTTCATCAAACCCTAAACGATGCATGCCGGTATCTAACTCTATATGCACCGGAAAACGAGTTATATTTTCTTCTCCTCTGCGCTTTAACGCTTCGGTAAAATGATTTAATATTCGGAAGCTATAAATAGCTGGCTCCAGCTGATAGTTAATCATGGCCTCAAAGCTTTGCTCCTCGGGATTCATCACCATAATCGGTAATGTAATTCCTGATTTGCGAAGTTCTACTCCTTCATCAGCGTAAGCAACAGCTAAGTAATCGGCGCGATGAAACTGCATCACATTAGCAATTTCAAAACTACCACTGCCATAGGAAAACGCTTTTACCATGACCATCAATTTTGTTTCTGGTCGTAGGCGCGAGCGATATAAATTCAAATTATGTACTACAGCATTGAGATTAATTTCAAGTACCGTTTCATGCGCTTTTTGTTGCAGCGATTTACTGATTCGTTCAAATCCGAATGAACGAGCACCTTTAATTAAAATCGTTTCATCATTAAACGAAGAATAATTTAAGTCGCGCAAGAACTCATCGGTGCTTGGGTAAAACGATTTTTCTAAGTTGAATAAATTACTTTGTCGCGCAATCGCTTCACCAATACCAATCAGTCGGTTGATTTTTTTCTGAGCTAACAAATCAGCCACCTGCTTATACAAAACCTCTTCACTTTTTCCACTTTGTAAAATATCACTTAATATAAGCGTACGACGTTCGTGTTGTTTTTGTTGCAACATAAAATCGAGTGCAATTGTTAACGAACCAAAATCGGAATTGTAGGAATCATTAATCACGGAGCAATTATTTATTCCTTCTTTCATTTCGAGGCGCATTGCCACCGGACTTAATAACTCAAATCGTTTTGAAATTTGTTCGTTCGGAATTTCGAGTAACAACATCAAGGCCCAACAATGTATTGCATTTTCGATACTAGCTTCATCAGTAAAAGGAATTTTAATTCCGATAAATTGATTCTTAAAAATCCCTTGTATTTCTGTATCGTGATCGTGCTTAGCAATACGACCAATTTGTAAATCGGCCTTCGACTTACGCGACCATGTAAATATATTGCAATGCGAAGAAAGTAATCCTGCTGAATTTACCAGCTCATGAATGGCTGTATAATCTTTACAATAAACTAACTGATGTGCATGTACGAAAAGTTTTAGTTTCTCAACAACCTTTGCATTTAAATCGTCAAAGTTCTCATCATGCGCCGAACCTATATTGGTAAAAACACCAATAGTTGGACGAATCATCTCTCCTAACTTCAACATCTCATGAGGCTGTGAGATTCCTGCTTCAAAAATTCCGAGCGTATGACTCTTTTCCATTTGCCAAAGAGAAAGCGGAACACCAATCTGAGAGTTATAACTCTTCGGACTTCTTACAATCGAATAATCTTCACGAAGTAATTGATAGAGCCATTCCTTCACAATAGTTTTACCATTTGATCCGGTAACACCAATTACAGGAACCGAGAATTTACGACGATGCCATGCTGCCAGTTGTTGCATTGCTTGCAACGGACTCATCACTAAAATAAAATTAGCTTGAGGAACTTGTTCTACAACGGACTCATCGCTGATGACAAAATTCCGCACACCTTGTGCATATAAATCGGAAATATACTTATGTCCATCGTGACGTTCGCCTTTGATAGCAAAGAATAAAGAATGTTCGGGATCAACAATCTTGCGACTATCTGTAATTAAAAATGAAATTGCACTTGCACCTTCATTGCCTATTCTGCAATCAACACCAAGAACTTCGGCCAGTTGTTGCAAAGGATACGATGCATGCGCCATATTATTTAGAATTTTCTTTTGAATTAATTTCCGAATACTGAACAGCTTTCACAAAACACATTCTGCATAAAGGAATATAACTTTCTTTCTCTCCTAACATCACTAATGCATCATCCTGCACTGTACGATGTGAGTGAGAAGCTAGGTCACCACAATGCATACAGATAGCATGTACCTTCGTGATATAATCAGCAATGGCTAACAAATTAGGCATTGGTCCAAAAGGCTTCCCAAGATAATCCATATCGAGACCTGCAATAATCACTCGCGTACCTTGCGCTGCTAACTGCTCTACAACTGATGGAAGATTATCATCAAAAAATTGTGCTTCATCAATTCCAATTACATCAACTGTATGACTAAGCAATAAAAGGTTAGATGATGAAGGAATAGGAGTACTCATGATATAATTAGAATCATGCGATACAATATTCTCTTCATCATAACGAACATCCACACCCGGTTTAAAAATCTCGACATCGAGCTTTGCGATTTTCGCTCTTTTCAAACGACGAATTAACTCTTCTGTTTTACCAGAAAACATACTACCAGTTATAACTTCTACGCAACCTTTTCTTGGTAAATGCTTACGTGTGTGCTCTAAAAACATGATTTTTTGAATGAGGCTCTAAATTACAAAATTTTGAGGTAAAATTTTAAAGTGTATTCAACAAAAAAGGGTTGCCATTAGCAACCCTTTAAAATTCAGTAATTTTTTAATTAATTATTGAACAACGATACGCGTAATTTGTCGCTCGCTACCCATTGTAATTAATACCTGATAAATTCCGGGTGTTAATGATGCTAATGATAAATCCACTGACTGCAATCCGCTGTTTAATTGAATTACCTCAGAAGACATTAACATACCATTCATTGAAATTACTTGCATAATTGCATCACCTGCTTTTTCAGAAGATAAAATCAAACGAGTTGAACCATACGCAGGATTTGGTGCAGCATCAAACGTTTTGATTGCTGAATTTTGTATCTGACCAATACCAGTAGTAGTACTTTTATTGAAATAGAAATTTCCATTAGCACTACCACCAAACCCAGTGAAGATCATTTTCCAGATTGCTCCCTGACGGTCTTGTACAAAGTATACTGTTGAATCAGCAATATCAAATGTATTAGTAGCCATGTTAAAAGTTTTCCAATCAAATCCAATTGTATTAATAGCTTTGTTAAAAGTTAAGCCTGCAGAAGTTGCAGTTGTCACATCAACAGGATAAGCTTTCACAGCAGTAACTGAATCATTCGTAAGAACTCCTGTTACTTTATACGTAATTGGAGTCGTTGTTAAATATTGTGCGAATGATAAATCCCATGAATTAAATGCTGGTTCACGATCAATAATTTGATTGTTTAACAATGAGAAATACACAAAGTTCTTACCAGCATAAGTTGTTTTATTTACAGCTCCCAATGTTTCATTACTTCCATCTAAATCTGCCCATTTAAAATCATAGATGCCATTTGTTAGTGAAACGATACATAACTTTTTGTAAACACCGCTTGATAATTTGATGAAGTAAACCGAATCACCAGTGATTGCATGCGTCATGAAATCATAGTTCCCCCAACCTAAGTCGAACATATCAGCTGAATTGTTCGTCATGTTGAATGCACCAAAATTCCATGATGTATCAGAATTAAACAACTCGTTAGTTGACGTACTGATAATTCCTGTTGTATCAGCTGAACTCATCGATGACCAATCGGCAATTGACTTATTCGCTTTATACAAACGCACATTGTTTTTTGAGTTAATCAAAATAGAAGCTGCAAAACCACGAAGTTGAAATGCTAAATCCCAATCGAGGTTAGATACAGAACTCACTGTACCACCTGTAAAACTGTAGAATGTTTGATTAGTGTA
This sequence comes from Bacteroidota bacterium, assembly GCA_046052065.1. Taxonomy (GTDB): domain Bacteria; phylum Bacteroidota; class Bacteroidia; order AKYH767-A; family OLB10; genus CAINEC01. The sequence continues at coordinate 12,506 of JBJOND010000012.1, forward strand.
ACCAGGATTAACGGTAACCGTATCCGTAGTTTGAGCGTTAGCAGAGATTGCAATGAATCCTGCCAATAGCGTGAATGATAATTTTTGTAGAATTGATTTCATGGTATATAGTTGTTTTTTTTATATTCTTTGAGTTTGAAAGGTGACCATTCCTTTGTTGCCAACGGCATCATAAAAATCCACCATTTTTAATGTGTAGTAAAATCCATCACTTGATTTAACAACGTAATAGAGATTGGGGTAAACCTGATATAGGGCATTATTGAAATCATAATACTTCCAATTATAACCTATTGTGTTGGCGTAATTAGAAAACGTAAAGTTTGACACTTGTGAATAATTGAATTGCTCAATCGGTAGATACGGAACATTAGGAGGCATTGTATCTTTCTGAAATCGCATTACCTCTGTATTGTTCCAGATATTCTGAATTACACCAGTGACAAAATAATAACGAAAAGGAGAAGTAACATCATATTCAAAAAAGACATGCGTATATTTTGTAAAGACAAAATCCCACTGATCCTTTGGTGGCGCCTGCTGCACTAACTGATTAGGAGTATCGAAGGAAAAATACATCAGTGAATAATTTTCATCTTTAACAACATCAACCGTGTCCATCGATGAATTATCATAATTGCTGAAACAGATAGTATATTTCAAACTATCCACTGAAAGCACTTTCACTTTCCTCCATCGTGCAGCACCTGTATGTTCTGGCTTACCTCGATCTATAACAAAGACTTTGCTTCCTTGCGAAGAAAAATTTACATCCTGCCAGTATTTTGCAAATGCTAAAGTATCTTCTAACAACTGCTCACAATCTAACGTCAATGGATGTCCGACAGTATCTGCAGTTACCATATCATACGATTGTGTATTACTCGCAAACATAAACTTAGCGCTGTTTAAATAAATACGAAAGCCATTTTTTGACGCTTCAAATGCTAAGTCATATGTTTTATATGGACGAACAACAGAATTTCCAGTTTCCAAATCGAAGAAAACCTGATTCTCATAATTCAATCCCATATTAGCCGTCCCTTGTTTAACAGGACCAGGCGCAGGCAATGTAATTGCATCATCGTCTTTCATGCAAGAGGACAACACAACTAAAAACAACATCAATAATCCAAGCCTTCTCATTAGAATTTGTAATTGAGTTTTATAAATGTTGAACGACCTGTCCCCACCATCATTGTTCCGTTGTTATTACCACTATGAATACTGTTATTCATTGCAGCATTAACATTCTGAACATTCAATATGTTTTTCAAGCCTGCTGAAATATTCAATTTCTTTTTAAAGAAAAATTTTGAGGCGGTAAAGTCTAATAAACTAAATGCAGCATTTTCCTGACGAACAATAGAATTATCCGGAGCAAGTACAAAAACAGGTCTTAATCCAGTGTACTTATAAAACAAGGCAAACGATGTTTCTAACTTCTCAATGGTGTAAGACATTGACGTAGTATTCTCGAAATACCAAGCATACTTTTCTTGTTTAATATTTCCATTGTAGGTAGCCGCTGTACCTGTATAACAAACACCGGATTTGATTTCAAAGTTGTTGAACAAATAACGCATTTGCAACTCGCCACCAAGCGATTTAAAATCATCTAGATTTATATATGTAAACAAGTTGCTGTATAAATCTGCCTGAGCCAATGAAATCTGATTAGTAATATGATTATAAAAGAAAGATGGCTCAATTTCAAAAACTGATTTTGCTTTTACATATTTCGCATTCAGCGATAAATTATAATTATCCGAATTTTCTGATTTCAAATTCGGATTTCCTTGAACGTTATGACTAGCATCAACAAAATACAAATACTGTTCTTTAATAGACGGTGCTCTAAATCCTTTACTCCAACTCAATCGCATTGCATATTTATCAGAAATTTTGTACAACGCATTTAAAGAAGGAACTATCGGAGCATCATATTGAGAATTGTAAATCCCTCTTAAAGCTGGTCTGATCGTTAATTTTTCAAAAGGAGAATAATCGATACAAACAAAAATGGCAGCATCAGTAATCGCATGTGTATTATTGTCAATTTTCTTTCCTTGCGCTGTTTCCTGGTTTAGCTCTAATCCAGATAACAAAGAAACTTTCTTAGAGATAGTATGGTTATAAACAGCTCTTGAAAAATACGACTGAAAAACAGTTGTATCGTCATCCATTGGATCTTCAGTCAAAATAGAAACTAAATCGACTAAATCTTTACGATAAGAATTTCTTAAATAGCGGTAATGATTATAAGCTGCAGTAAATTGCCAAGAAGATTTATCATCTAATTTTTTATCGGTGGTAAACAACACCTGATTACGCATAGTTTTAAAATTCTGATCAAACGCATAAGCTTGATAAGGTGTTATAGTAACATCACCTTGATTAAAAACAATTTCATCACTGAAATTATACTGCAACGACATCTTGTAGCCATTCACAGTTTTGTTAAACTTCACATTCGCAAAGTATTGCTCTTTGGGGTTCCACTGCTGACTTCTTAAATTATCATTAGGGCTCCAACCATCAAAAAAATTGCGCCCTGCATTAAAAAACAAATTTGAATTTTTAAATCCTTTTCCAAGACTAATATCCGTATTGTAGTTACCAACTGTTTCGTAATAAGCTGTTGCATTACCGTTCCACTTTTCTTCTTTATTTGATTTCGTAATCAGATTTATTACTCCTCCTAATGCATCACTACCGTATAAAACCGACATAGGACCTTTCACAATTTCTGCATGGTCAATGTTGGAAAGGTTTAACTGACTAACATCTACATTTCCATTTTGGCGACCTATCACTGGAACACCATCAATTAAAAACTTCACATGTTGTCCACCCACGCCTTGCAATGAAATACTGCTACCTAAAACTCCATCGTTTGACAACTGAACATTTAGCTGTTGTGTCATTAAATCGCGTAAATTGTAAACAGCGCGCTGCTCAATTTCTTTGCTCGAAATAACATCGATGTTGTAAATGGAGTTGGACTTAAAACCAGGCGTATAATTACCAGTAACAGTTACCTCATCAAAACTTTTAGGATTTGACTTAAGTGAAACAATCGTATTGGAATTAATGGAAAAGAGAGTATCAGTATATGTTATGAAGCCTAATGAAGAAGCTTTAACTAAAATGGGCAGATTGAATTTTGGAATTCCAACCATCCCTTGATTATTGGTAAACCGTGCCTCCTGCTTGCCGTCGGATAAAGAATAAAAAACCACAACGGCCCCTTCCAGATTCTCTCCTTCAGAAATTTGGACCTGTACGTGTTGACCCTGCGAATAGCCGAAAAGGGAACACAATACAATTTGTAAAGCCAATATGCGTTTTTTCATTGTGCTGCGAAAGTACCATCCTCAAACAGATTGCATCTAAAAAGAAAAACTGAGAAATGTCAAATTGAATCGATTCTGACAATGAACTGACAAAGAAAAGTTACGTTAAGGCGGAAAAAGTAAAAGCACGTTTTTTTGAATGTAAAACTGACCTTACTAATTAACTTTCGATTGTTGAAATACTATTGCTTGTTACTGAAAAATCAATAGTATTTTCGGAGATATTTGAGAAAATTTAAAATTACCGTACGTCACATGACAAAGTATCAAAGAGAACAAATTACTTTAGCTATCAGCGACCAACTAGAAATAATCACAGAGCAATTCATTATGGCAAGCCAAAATAAAGGCGCAATTCCATTAATTGAAATTGATCTTTTAAAAGAAAGTGTTCGCACTTTATATCAACAAATTAACGATTGGCAAAGCACAAATGAGCCACTTTCTATTCCTACGCAAGTAGTAGAAGAGAAAACAATCATTGTAACGAGTCCAATTGAAGAGCCAACAATGGAGTCCAAACCAAGTGAGCCCTTGTTTAATGAAGCTACAACTACAGTGGAACTTGAAGTGCCAGTACTTGAAACACCTGTAATGGAAGCGCCTGTAATGGAATTAACAACCATGACTAACGAAGAACCTGTTGCAGAACAAATAATGGAAGTAGTTGCTGAAGCTCCAAGTACTACCAGTGAAGGATTTTTATCTCGTATTTTAAAAGCAAAACCTTCTGAAAAAACTGCAGAGGTTAAACAGGAAGAAACGGCTAAACCAGCAATCAATGTTGTTGCTGAGAAACCCGTAGTAAAGCCAGCTTTACAAGTTTCAAGAACTGTATACCCTGAGCCCGATACAACTACAGGAAATCGTTTCAAAGGTCAAGAGACTATCTACGATCGTCTACGTCAGCAAAACAATCCAACAGTTGCAGATCGCTTATCGGCTAAGCCTGTTGGCGACTTAAGAAAATCGATTGGCATTAACGAGCGATTTACATTAATCAACGAATTGTTTGGTGGTAATCAGCAGTTATTCATGGAAAGCATTGATAAAATCAACAATGTGAATGCATATGATGAAGCACGTAAAATGCTTTATGAAGAATTAGCTGGAAAGTTGAAATGGAATACAGAAGGAAATACTTTCCACGTTTTGGATGAATTAGTGAAACGCCGATTTAATGGTTAATGAATAAAAAAATCGTTTTTTTAGCCGCGTTTGCTTTTTCGTTTTTCGTTGCAAAAACACAGAACTTAGAGTATGCAAGAAACTGTGTCAACGAATTAACTTCAAAGAAATATCACGGCAGAGGATATGTAAAAGATGGCAGCAATAAAGCTGCCTCTTTTTTGTTTGATGAGTTTTTAAAATTTACCAACGATAAACCTATCTTCCAATCATTTTCATTTCCCGTGAATACTTTTCCAGGCAAAATGAAAGTTGTCGTTGATGGCAATAAATTAATTCCTGGAAAGGATTATATCATCGGAACTGCTTGTCCTACTATAAATGGCGAATTTGCTATTTACAAAATCGATAAATCGAATTACGAAAACATTGCTGCAGATTTAAAAAATCAATTTGTCTTGTTTGATTCTACGGGTAGTAATGGCGCCATCGACAAAGAATTCATCAAACGATTTCAGCTTGCTTACAAGCCAGCAGGCTATATTCAAATCGAAGAAAAAAAACTTACCTGGTCGGTTAATAGTATTCAAAAATTTCCAGTTGTTTATATTCTAAGAAGCGCATTACCTTCAGCACCCAATAAAATAAAATTGCAAGTAGATGCTCAACTGATTAACTACACTGCTAAAAATGTAATTGGTAAGATAGTAGGCAAGAATGCTGACACTTGCATTTTTATTACTGCGCATTATGATCACCTTGGTCAGATGGGAAAGAGTACTTACTTCCCCGGAGGAAATGATAATGCATCAGGAATTTCGATGATGTTAAACCTCATGCAACACTTTGCTAAAAAAGAAAATCAACCGCAGTATACGTTAGTCTTTATTGGATTTGCAGGTGAAGAAGCAGGATTAATTGGGTCGGAGTATTATACCAATCATCCAACAAAAGATCTGAAAAAAATAAAGTTCTTATTGAATCTTGATTTGATGGGAACCGGTGATGATGGAATTATGGTTGTTAACGGAAGTGTTTTTGAAAAAGAATTTTTATTGATGGAAAAAATAAATTCCGATTTGAAATTACTTACAACAGTTGGTAAGCGCGGGAAAGCTCAGAATAGTGATCATTACCATTTCACTGAAAAAGGAGTGCCTTCGTTTTTCCTATACACTACTGGAGGAAGAACAGCCTATCACGATATCTATGATGATGGTCCAGGTTTACCCTTAACAAAGTTTAAAGAAGTATTTACGCTACTCAGTACGTTTATTAAAACGATTAACTGATTATTCTACCATCACTTTTACCAACTCTGATTTGCCCTCTGATAATAAGCGAACAGAATAAATTCCTGCGCTCATTTGCAACTGACTTTTATCGAGGTGAATTTTATTTAATCCTTGTTTATAGAATAACGAATTGTCAATCATAATTGCCTTTCCCAACTGATCAAAAATTTCAACAGTTACTTTCGAATCTTGTTCTAATTCGAAAACGATATCCATATTCTCTTTCACTGGATTAGGAAATACTGCCAGTTTAAATTCACTGTTATTACTGTTGATAATAGCCGACTGTATTGCCGAATATTGTTTCTGTCCCATATCATCTACATAAGCCAGCTGATAGTAATAACGCTTATTCAACTCGATAGAATTATCGATAAAATTGTAACGAACACCTGCATTAAAATTAAGTCCTTGCGACTGATCAATCCATGCTATTTGCTCAAAAGTATTAGCATCTGTTGAACGATACAATTCAAATCCTTGAAGATTGCCCTGCAAATAATTAGTCATCCATTTTAATTCGATAGCGGCCGTCTGAACATTTGCATCGAAACTCATTAGCTGCATTGCTAATGGTGAAGGTCCTTGGGCCGTACTAAATGGAGTAACTCCTGATACTGCTAATCGTTGCACAGCAGTTACAGGTGATACAACACAAGTTCCAGGTGCTAACACCCACGCAGTACCGCTATTCGCTTGAATCGTCCAGCGACCAGCAGCATTTGTATAGTTTAAATTATAAAGTGTTAAATCGAATTTACCAGAAGTAGAGTTGGCATTAGCAACAAAATTCCAGAATCCATTATTTAAAGAAGGAGTGCTATAAGTAGTACCACACTCCGTTACGCCCAATGCAACAGGCAATACAGGATGTAATGCAAAGTTCCCAAGTATATTATCGATAGCAGTTGGAAATGCATTATTATTAAAATTCAAATTCGCACGTTGATACCCTTTGGTTGCTTCTCCAACTGGAAAATCATACGCACCTAACGTATTTAAATAACGACGTAATTTACCTTGCACAAAGCTGGAAGTATTTCCAATGGTAACCGAAGCTGAAGCTCTGTTTTTCGCACTTACCTCAAATGAATTAGTGATTATTCTTCCAAGTGTTAAATCTAAATTTCCACTCGTATTTAAAACCATATTGGTAAGCAATGTTAATCCTGTAGAAGCATGATTCATTTTTACATTTCCAATCTCTGCTCCATTCAATCCTGTATTCGAATACGTTTGAGCAGTTGTTCCATTAAATTCTAAAATACCTGTTAAAGGAATAAAATTCCCAACATTACTAAAGTTGCCACCTACTTTTAAATTCTTTGTATTCATCGTGAATACAGAAGTGTTATTTGTTACTGAAAAATTACCTCGTGCTTCAGCATTTTGTAAAAGTGAAACCGTACCTCCTGTTTTAGTTATTGTAATATTACCAAATGCATTTGGCGCTAATAGATTTCCATCTAAGTTCTGATTAACTGCTGCATTAGACAACAAAACTGTTGAAGTTGTTGCCGCATTAAAAGAACCATAATTGGTAAAGTTTTCACATAAGGTAAGGGTTGAACCTGCGTTCATTGTTAAGGTTGCACCTGGATTTATCACGATGTTTTTACAACTCGCAACAAGCGATGTAATCACAGGTTGATTAACTATACCTCCAGGAATAATTGCATCTTTACTACAATTAGGAACAGGACAACCACCCCAATTATCCGACTTAAACCAATCATTATCTATACCACCCGACCAATTAGATCGTGTGCCAGTTGCTGCATAGTTTATTGGTGCAGCATTACTAAATATAATGTCAAATCCGCTTGTGCTATTGGTAAAATTACTTACCACTAAAACATACTTTTCGCCTGCTACTACAGTAATACCAGCATTAAAAGCAGTTCCAAATCCAGGATACACAGTTGGAGAAACACCTGCTGCTGCACTAAAGCAACCCGTTACGCCTAAAAAATCATAATTACAATTTACAGGCGCAGCACCTGCTGCAATTTGTGTACAGGTTACAGCTCCTGTTCCTGCTGTTTTCCAAACTGCAAAATCATAGTCTGTACAAACAGTACTCGGTGCACCAGCCCAATCTTTAGGAACTATAGAAAATTCAAGATTCCCATTTGCTAAAATTGGTATTTCAAACCATACAGTACTTCTTTCTCCTGATAATAAACAATTCGTTCCACCACCTGGGAAATCACAAATATTTCCAAAACTTTGAAAGCCTGGATCACCAAAACTCATAGTAGTATCACATACTGGCAAGTAAATACCGCAATCCTGTCCATTGTTCAAAGGTGTTAGAGGAATCGATGCATCAAGAGCCATGACTGAATAAGTGCCTACGGCATCAATGTAACCATCTACCACAATGTAATACGTTGCACCTGCAGTTAATCCATTAATTGTTACATCTGAACTATAATTTGTTGTTGTACCACACGGAGCTCCATCATCATTACAACCTACTAACGTCATTGCCGTACCGCAAACACCAGAATAAACTGCTACCTGCGGATTTGTTAGTGAATTAGGAACAACACGCACACGCAGTTGTCCGCTTGCAGGCGCAACTGCAGAGTACCAAACTGTATTTAAGTTATTAGGTGTAGTCCAGCAAGCTGGTGCAGCTGGTTCAGATGCTCCACCAGAGCAATTATTAGCACCGTTAAGTGGAATTCCTAATAATAACGGTGTTGCATTACAAGGTAAGTCGTTGTTTGCACCTTGACCAAAAGAGGAAATTGAAATATTATATTGGGCATTTACAGGATTCGCCCATGTATCAACTACTATAAAATAAGTACCAGCACTTGGCAATGTAATACTTCCTGTTAATGTACCAGAGTTAGCACCTCCCGCGCTTCCTATGCATGTAGTACCCGCTGTACCAGGACAGCCTTTATAAACCTGAAATCCGATTGAGTTTGTACTTGCACCTGTCAAGGTTATACTTAAACATTCAGGACCTGCAGCAACGTACGAATAAACCTTATCTTCTCCTGATTCATAGAATGTTCCGCATGACCCTGTTGAAGCATTGGTATATTCATTCCCTAAACAAGCCGTCGATTCACCCGTTCCAGTAAATGGTAACGTTCCTATAGCAACGGAAGAAGCACATGTTGCACCTTGTAAAACTCCTGAAGGTGCTGTGATAGCTATTGAATAAGGATTACAAGCAGGTGATGCCCATGAATCGATTATTAGATAATATGTTTTTCCAGCCGTAACATTGGCACAAAGCGATTTACTTCCGGTTGAACTTTGTTCGAAAGCAACACATGAACCTCCCGTTCCTGAGCAACTCGAGGTTATTGGACAACCATCATACAATGTTAATCCTGTATAAGAACCAGATGAGGTTAATGATATTGAAATATTGCCACTGGCAGCTGGGGTAAATGTAAACACTTCGTCTTCTCCAGTGTAATACAATGAACTTCCACAAGCAATAGAATTAGAAGAAGTAATATCATCTACCTTTCCGCAAGTTGTACGGCCCGCACTCGTATATGGCAATGTGATTGAGTTGACACCTGTTCCTAAAGCACAGCCATTTCCAGTTACAGGCGCCGAAATCGTTAAGTTCGTATAGGCGTTACAGGTTGGATTGGGCCATGAATCTAAAATTAAATAGTACGTTTTATTTGCAGAAAGACAAGCAGTAATTGTTTTGTTACCTGAAGACGATTGTGCAACCTGCAAACAAACTCCTCCTTGCCCAAGTAACGGACAACCATCATAAAGTGCAAGTCCTGTATAAGTACCTGTTGAAGTTAAGTTAATTGTTACGGTACCCGTAGCTGTTGGAGTAAAAATCCAAACACGGTCTTCACCATTAAAATAGGAAGCCGAACCACAAGAAATAATATTTGAACTGGTTAAATCGTTGCCAGCTCCGCAGGTAGTGCCAGCTCCAGAACTATAGGGTAAAGACGATATCGCTACTAATCCGCCACCCATATTGTTCGGGCATGATAAGGGTGCTCCAGATTTATAAACAAATGTTCCTAAATTATTCTGACCTGCGCAGCTAAATTTTGTGACCAATACACGGTAGGTACCAGCAGTTACGCACGTCCAGGCCAAATATGACTGACTACCACAAAAATCATCGTTAAATCCTCCTGCAACAGGTACACCAAGGTTATCAAGAATAGTTATCTGCGTATCAAAAGTAGAAGAACCGCCATCAGCAGCACAAAAAGAAAAATAATACGTAAATCCTGTTGTTGCCGCAAACGTCCAATATCTTCTACCATTTATACCCGTTGTACTTGTAGATTGCCATGTTGCAGTAGGTACGATATTGCCAACTAGATTCCCGTTCGTACACTGAGCGCTTGAATTCTCAGCGAAAAAAAATGAAACAACTAAAATGATTAAATAAAAAGTATTTTTCATAAGCGGTTACTGATACGATCGTTTATTTAAATACTTCATTTCTCCATTACAATTAGCCTCAACCTGCGCACCTGTGGCACCATACTTTATAATTCCCTTCAAATTTCCATTTCGCAAAATCATTTCAGGATCTGTTGATGAAGGAATAATTGAATCGTCTACTTCAAGCACCAACCATCCTTGTGCAGGACAATACTCCTTAAGTGTAACTCCATCTAATGATGCTAACGCATTCTTCCAAAATTGTATCGTTTTCCCTTCCGAAAAAGAGGGAACTTCAACCACAATAGTATAAAACTGATTCGCACTTTGGGCGTTTACAATTTTAATACACATCATGAAAAATACAACAAAAATTCCACGTTTGATTTTCATAGCCAAAAAAAATCTATCAACAGATTAGAAGGCAATTTATAAAAAATAACTCAATTATTATATTTTGTGAATAACTATTTTATGTGATTAGTTTATTTTGTTCCTTTACCGAGCATAAAAGCAGTATTTACATGAAGTTAAAACATATCCTTGTACTACTATTTATATTCTTTTTAACATCGGTTAAAGCACAAAATTTCAAAGCTAAATTATTCCTTGGAGCAGCCGGAAGTCAGGTTTCAGGAGACGAACTTTCAGGATTTAACAAAGGCGGTGCATTATTCGGACTCGGAGTAACATACCCTGTAAAAGCAACATCTGCTTTGAGTATGCAAATTTATTACCTACAAAAAGGGAGTCGCAAACCTAGCAAGTTAGATCAAGGTGACCCATCTTTATACCTTATGCGCCTAAATTATATTGAATCAACGGTAACTTACGACTTCTCACTTAACAAAAAATTATACCTACGTCTAGGACCATCCATAGGCTATTTAATATCATCAAAAGAAGAAGATCAAGATGGGCCATTAGGAAATAGAAGTAAATTTTCTCCCGTAGATATTAGTCTTGCCGGGATACTCGGATTTCCCTTTTCCAATTCGTGGAATTTTGAATTTGGCTATCTTCAATCACTATTGCCTGTTCGCGAACATGGTTCAGGAGAATCCTATTATTTAAACAAAGGGCAGTATAATTCTGTTATAACATTTAGTTTGGTTAAATCATTCGGAAATAAAACAGAAAAAAGTGAATAAGAAAAAAATAATTGTTGCCATTACCGGCGCTAGCGGATCTATTTATGCGAAAGTTCTATTAGATAAACTAGTTGCGTTGCAAGATCAGATAGATGCTGTAGGTATTGTAATGAGCGATAATGCAAAAGATGTTTGGAAGTTTGAGTTAGGCGACACTTCATATGATAACTTGCCATTTAAAATCTACAATAAGAATGATTTCTTCGCACCTTTTGCATCGGGTTCCGCAAAGTACGACTCAATGGTAATTTGTCCTTGCTCCATGGGAACAATGGCACGAATTGCCACTGGTATCAGCAACGACCTTACTACACGCGCAGCAGATGTAATTTTAAAAGAGCGTAGAAAATTAATACTCGTAACACGAGATACACCACTGAACTTAATTCACATCGAAAATATGCGAACAATCACCCTTGCAGGAGGGATAATTTTACCCGCAGCACCTTCATTCTATAGTAAGCCACAATCGTTTGAAGATTTAGCATCAACCGTTGTAGATCGAATTATTGATCAAATTGGGTTAAGTCAGGATACCTATCGTTGGAGTGAATAAAAATTGTAAAAATGATGCAAGATTTCACTAAATAATTCGTTTTTTAAATTCCTGATTATTTAAATTTGAATTACACTTAAAACAAGCTCCTATGTTTGAATATTCAAAAGAGATTTTAACGAAAGTTAGTTTTGACCGAGAACTATTCCGTAAGGAACTACTGAAAGCCATCAAGTGGCTTACAGCTGATGAAAGAAAATTATTAATGGTCTGGTGCCTCGCTACTTTTCAGGATCGTTACAGTTCAATCATAACGCAAGCCTTTAAGCAAGTCATACGCTGACCTATTCTAATATCTTTAAATTATTTTTTAGTTTGTCGTAGCCAGCACGACTTATCGGCGAATCTTTAAATACTTTTTTGAAAACTTCTTCCGTAATCTCGTCCCATTCGCTACGGGTCCACGATAACCGATTGTCATCAGGAATAAAATCTTTTTCATTCGTTGGTTTCGAAAAACGATTCCACGGACAAACATCCTGACAGGTATCACAACCAAAAGCCCAATTATCAAATTGCCCTTGGTAGGAAGCTGGAATCTGCTCTTTCAATTCAATTGTAAAATACGAAATGCACTTGCTGCCATCAACTACTTTAGGAGTAATAATCGCTTGCGTAGGACAAGCATCAATACATCGCGTACAAGTACCGCAATAATCGCGGATAGGCGCATCCGTTGGTAATTCTAAATCAACAATTAATTCAGCAATAAAATAAAAAGAACCTGATTTAGTATTAATTAAATTTCCATTCTTGCCAATCCATCCTAATCCACTTTTCTTCGCCCATGCTCGGTCTAATACAGGAGCAGAATCAACAAAAGCTCTTCCATTTACCTCACCTACATTCTCCTGAATAAAATACAACAGCTCTTTCAACTTTTCTTTAATCACAAAATGATAATCACGGCCATAAGCGTATTTAGAAATCTGAGGAGCCTCTAAGTTCTGTTGTTGTGGTGGATAATAATTCAGGAGCAAACTAATCACCGTTTTAGCATCGTCAACCAACAATCGCGGATCCAATCGTTTATCAAACCAATTTTCCATGTAAGTCATTTTACCATGGTAATTGTTCGTTAACCACTGCTCTAATCGCGGTGCCTCTTCCTCTAAAAAATCTGCTTTCGAAAAACCAACATGCTCAAAGCCTAAACGATAAGCTTCCTCTTTAATTTGCTGAGCAATGTTTGACATTCTTTGTTTCTATTTACAACTTATTTATTATTCTTTTTTCTTTGGGCGCCTCCAAGTAGTAGAGCTTGCTGTTATTTTCGATTCATGTAATCTGTATATATTACTAAGATATTTTTAGGACGGTCCATGTAGTGTGCATGCGTAGCTTGCTCTACTACATGGCCGGGCTATCCGTTTGTTTCTGCCGACGCAGGAAACCACTTCTATCCCTGGCGCAAAATTTATCAAAGCAAAAACACTTATTTCACTCTTACGCTAAGTCGTCAAATAAACTTCCTTTGTCTTTAAAGTATTTCTTCCCCAAATGACGGTAAGCCTTCTCCGTTACTTCTCTTCCTCGAGGAGTTCTTACGAGAAATCCTTCCATAATCAAGAATGGCTCATACACCTCTTCTATGGTACCACCTTCTTCACCGACTGCAGTTGCCAATGTATTTAATCCAACAGGACCACCTTTAAATTTATCAATGATAGACGAAAGAATACGATTGTCCATTTCATCTAATCCAAACATATCTACATTCAACTTCTCCAACGAAAACTGAGCAATTGCTAAATCAATATTTCCATCTCCTTTTATCTGTGCAAAGTCGCGCACACGACGCAACAACGCATTTGCAATACGAGGTGTTCCTCTACTGCGACGAGCAATCTCATACGCTGCTTCTTCAGAAATATCAATCTTTAAAATATCACTCGCACGCTGAACAATCAATGTTAATCGTTTTGCGTCATAGTATTCTAAACGTGACGTAATACCGAATCGCGCACGTAAAGGTGCTGTCAACAATCCCGATCGGGTAGTAGCACCTACTAATGTAAAAGGATTCAATTGAATTTGTACCGAACGTGCATTCGGCCCGCTTTCAATCATAATGTCAATTCGAAAATCTTCCATTGCCGAATACAAATACTCTTCAACAACAGGACTCAATCGATGAATTTCATCAATAAAAAGTACATCATTTGGTTCTAAATTCGTCAATAAACCTGCAAGGTCACCCGGCTTATCCAATACCGGCCCTGAGGTAGTTTTTATACTTGACCCTAACTCATTTGAAATTATGTAAGCCAATGTTGTTTTACCTAATCCTGGAGGTCCATGTAACAACACATGATCCAACGACTCCCCTCGTTGAGCTGCTGCCTTCACAAATATTTTCAAATTCTCTACTACCTGATCTTGACCAGTGAAATCACCAAAATCACCCGGACGTAATACCTTTTCAATGTCTTTCTCAGTAGTATTCAATTTTTCTTTTTCAGGATCTAAATGCTGATTTCTCATTTGTCAAATTTAAGAAACATACTTCAAAATAATTAGCATCCTCCATTTAATACAAGTGTTTACACTCAATTGTTATGTTAGACTTATAAAAGCACAAAGATTTTTGTATCTTTAGCTAGTAAATACCATATTTCATTATGTACGGATTAGTCAACCAAGCGATTCAAGGATTAGTAATCGATAATTTCGGTAGCGAGAACTGGAATAAAATAAAACAAAAAGCAGGTGTAACCGAAGAGTCCTTTTTAAGTAATGAAATTTACGATGATAGCTTAACCTTTAATCTAGCAATATCTGCTTCAGAAATATTGGAAATTCCTCTTGCCGATATACTAAAAACATTTGGCAAATACTGGATAGTAAAAGTAGGAAATGAAAAATATGGACCATTGATGAAATCTGGTGGTGATAATTTCATAGAATTTATTGTTAATCTTCCGAATTTCCATAGCCGTGTAATGCTTATTTACTCCGACATAAAACCACCAGAGTTTATTGTAGAAAGAGTAGCCGACAACAAATTGAAGTTGCATTATTTTTCGACCAGACAAGGCCTAACGGACTTTATGTTCGGACTTATACAGGGCTTAGGAGAACTTTACAATACCCCAATAAATATTGTACTTGTTGCTGATCGCAGAAATGGAGATGAACATGATATTTTTGAAATCGATATTAATCAATGATTAGTACCAAAGAGAGCAATTTACTTATCAGCAGATTGTTTCCATTCTACTTTTCACTTGATAGCGATTTAATAATTACGAATGCAGGAACTAGTCTACAAAAAATAATCGGCGATGATTGTATAGGTAATTCCTTTACCAATTATTTTTCATTTGTGCGCCCGGGCCTTGGTATTAAATACCATATCGACTCAATTCGCCTATATGAAAATCAGATATTCATTTTAGAAGGAAAATCGAATGAATTTACATTTAGAATGAAAGGCGAATTTGTCTTTCATCTAGAAAATAAAACACTTTTATTCTGTGGTTCACCATGGATTGTTTCCGAAAAAGACTTTGAAAAACTTGGATTAAAAATCAAAGATTTCGCATTGCATGATTCTACTATCGATATGATTCAGAATTTGCGGGTGCAGCAGATGGCGGTGGAAGATTCGAACTATGTAAACAAAATGCTGGCTACAAAAAACGAAGAGCTTAAAAAAACAAATGCAGAGTTGGATAGATTTGTTTACAGCGTTTCACACGACTTACGTTCTCCGCTTTTATCCATACATAGTATAATTGATATTCTAAAACAGAAAGAATCGCTAACAGATTCAGGTAACGAATTGTTACAAATGATTATCAATTCTATCGATCGATTAGATAATTCTATTGTTGAAATTTTAGATTATAGTCGTAATGCACGCTTCGGAGTAGAGCATGTTGAACTCGATTTAAATATCATTTTGCAACAAATAACATCTGATTTACAACATTTAGCTCCAGTTACCTTTAATATCCAATTTGACTCTTCTGCTATTGTGATTAGCGATAAGTTCCGATTGATTACCATTCTAAAAAACACGATTAGTAATGCTGTAAAGTATAGAAAGCCAAATCAAACAGATTGCTTTGTAAATATCAACGTAAGCAAAGAAGAGAACTATACAATTATTCGCGTAGAAGATAATGGTATTGGCATCAGCGAAAAAAGTTTGCCTAAAATTTTCGATATGTTTTATAGAGCCACTAGTAGTGTAGCAGGTACTGGTCTTGGACTTTACATCTGCAAAGAAATGATTACTAAACTCGGTGGCACAATCACACTCGAATCGAAATTAGGCGAAGGAACTACAGTTGCTATCAGAATCCCGACTAGTTAATTTTTCTTCCAGATATTTATTGAGCGATCATCACCTGCGCTAATCAAAGTGTTATCGTCCATCCATAATAATGTATTGACAGAATTAAGATGTCCGTCGCTTGCTTGTTCAATTCGCTGTATAATCTGATTCGCTGCAGCATCCCAAATCTTCAAAGTTTTATCACGACTAGCGGTTGCAAATATTTTTTTGTCGGGCGAAAAGCCAATTTTATAAATCGCATAATTATGAGCAGGAATCGAATTAATAACCGTATAATCTTTTTTATCAACCCATCTTAAATGTGCATCTCTTCCACCGCAAAGTAAAATTTCATCAGTATAATTAATAATAGCATTAACAGAAAAACCTTGCTTCGATAGTTGATTACTATAGGTCACTTCCATCGTATCATCATCAAAAACATAAATCATCCCTTCACCGCAACCGACAAATGTTTTATTCAATTCTTCATCAAAAAAAACAGATCGCAATTTCATGGTAGAAATTTTTTGTTTAAAAATCAATGAATAATCTGCTGATGACAAAACGGATAATACGCCATCACCACCTAATACGTACACCTTCGATTTGCTTTTATTCTCAACAATAGAAAATACCCCTTTCTCATTTACTTTCAGCAATTTTTTTTCCTGATTGTTTGATAAATCAATTACATGAATTTCTCCTTTTGCTTGTCCGATTAACAATTCATTTTTTTCTTTCAGATAACAAATTGCATAAATACTATCCGCCGCACGTGCAATTAAATTGCCCTGCTCAGGTTGATCAATATTCCACGACACTACTAATCGATCGCCGGACGCCGATAGAAATTCTTTATCCGAAATTTTAATTAAATCATAAACTCCGGCTGTATGACCTAAACAACGATGATGTAAATTGAATTGCATACAACAAAGATAAGGCAGGCATTGATAACTGTCGTGTTATTTTAAATTAATCGTTTGTAAATGGATATAAACGTTTAATAACCGAATAAAAAAACAATCATCCGTAATCTTGCAAACTGGTTGTTCAACCCTATAGCACTTGCTATAGGGTTGGCAATCACCAATGAATGAATCAATAGATTAATGTTAAATTGAAAACCATAACCTACCATTGTTCAACCCCGCAATGCTGCAGGGTTGGCGATTACCAATGAATGAATCGATTAATTAATGTTAAATGGAAAACCAATGGCTATGGTTGTTCAACCCTATAGCACTTGCTATAGGGTTGAGAAAATAAAAAACACGAAGTGGTTTAACAAACATAAATAATCACAAACTATAAAGCTCATCAAACCGCAACGCGGTTCAACAACCATCACCTATCACATACTATTTACCCCAGAACCGCAACGCGGTTCAACAAAATCAAACTTATGACGACCTACACTCAAATCATTTACCAGATAGTTTTCGCGACGAAGGGACGACAAAAAACACTAAGTGCCGAAAATCGTCAAAGGCTTTTTGCGTACATGGCAACTGTAATCAGAAACAAAAAATGCTTACCTTATTGCATCAACGGAGTTGAAGATCACCTCCATATTGTATGCGACCTCCATCCATCGGTTGCACTTGCTTCATTGGTAAAAGACATTAAACTGTCGAGCACAATTTTTATAAAGGAAAACAAACTCTTTAAAAAATTTAATGGATGGCAATCGGGTTATGGGGCATTTACTTATACCATAGATGAAAAAGCAAGACTCGTACGCTACGTGGAGAATCAAGAAAACCATCACAAGAAAAAGAAATCTATTGAAGAGCAAAGAGATTTTTTAATGGCTCATGAAGTTGAATTTTATGAAAAGTATTTTACTTAGTTATTAAAACAGTTTAATCGGTAAACTATTTTATAGAACCTTTCTATTGAATTTTATTTTTCCGACAATACAGGTCAATCTTAAAAATAAATTTGGTTTATTTAAAAAATCGTTTTTACTTTGCAACGCATTCAGACATCATATGTAATTTATGATACCAACCGAGCGGACGATGCAACGGTGGTAAAACGATGCGGACTAGGAGTCAAAAAAGCGCTTTGCACAATAATCCCTCCCGCCTCTCGTTAATGTTACAGATTGCTGAGTACAATTTGTTCTTTATTTTTTTATACATCAAGAATTATAGTTCCGACTATAATACCAACCGAGCGTATCCGCGCCACGGTGGTAAAGCGATGTGGACATTCAGTCAAAATAAAACAGGATATCCACTTCGCTTCTTTTTGATGTATGTATTGAGTTAGAAATTAACCTTTAATTCTTTCATACTATGAATCTATTCAATCATTCGTTTACGAGCGAATCGGTGTCGGCAGGACACCCAGACAAAGTGGCTGATCAAATTTCAGACGCTATTCTTGATGCTTACTTAGCACAAGACCCGCATGCTAAAGTAGCTTGCGAATGTTTAATTACAACCAATCATTTAACGATTGCTGGTGAGGTTACTTCTACAGCTATTATTGATCCTATTGCGATTGCAAAAGATGTTTTGGAACGCATTGGCTACAATGATTCAGCATTTGGCTTTAATTGGAAAACTGCTTTCTATCAAAATTTATTGCATCAACAAAGTCGTGAAATTAACGATAGCGTTGCCGACGGCGGGGCAGGCGATCAAGGTCTAATGTTTGGCTATGCAACATCCGAAGGCCCGAACTTTATGCCTTTGCCTATCTGGCTTGCACATCAGTTAATGCGCAAACATCAGGAGCTTCGCGATAGTGGTAAATATCCATTCTTACTTCCTGATGCTAAATCTCAAGTCACTGTTGATTACAACATCAGCACACCAGTAGGTATTAGTAAAGTTGTTTTATCTGCTCAACATACTCCCGATATCAAACAAGAAGATTTACGCAAGTTTATTATCGCTGAAATCATTGAACCTGTAATTGCAAATTATAAAGGTGATTCAGAAACTGAGTATTTAATTAATCCATCAGGCAGTTTTACCATTGGGGGTCCGCACGGCGATACCGGTTTAACAGGAAGAAAAATTATTGTAGATACTTACGGAGGTAAATGTCCGCATGGAGGTGGCGCCTTCTCCGGTAAAGATCCGAGCAAGGTCGATCGTTCTGCTTCGTATATGGCACGCTACATTGCAAAAACATTGGTAGCACAAGGGTATGCAAGTGAATGTACTATTCAATTGGCTTATGCTATTGGGCACAATCAACCACTTTCTGTTCATGTTAATACACATGGAACAGGTAACCAGCATCCTGATACGCGGTTAGCCCTTGCCGTTAGATCAGTATTTGATTTAAGTCCGAACGGAATTATTAATGAACTAGGACTAAAACAACCTATCTATAGCCAAACTGCTATCAATGGACATTTCGGACATTTAGATTTCCCTTGGGAAAAAGTATCATCGGACAAAGCAGAACACTTACGCGAATACTTTGAAACTGGCTACGGAACAGAATTACGGAATAAGGAATGGAAAAAACTTCTTGCTGCAACCAGCTTGGATAAATTAATTGAAAATTTTAATCGGGAAGTAAGAGTACCAGCATCTAGCAGCGCACGTTTTGAATATATCATTTTATTGGTTGATGAAATAAAAAACAGAGGCATCGATATCTCTTGTATAACAGGTGAAAACAATTCGATTCGTTTAAGCAAGAAAGTAAAAATTGTAAACAACACCTTGCAATTTTCAGAAGGAAATAATCTGTAATCAATGTCAATCATTAATAATAAAAATAAACCATGAGAACCGATAAAATCATAAAAGATGCAAGTGATGAAAAACTTCTTGACTTGCTAAATTGCCTCTTAACTCGTGACGACGATTTCAAAAATCCTCGATTAATTCTCACAAAAGTCGTCTACGAATTTGCACGAAGGAAATACAATCTCAAAAATTTACTTACTGAAGACAAGGAAATAAAACGAGGAGTATTCTTTAAAGCGCAACATACCACTTTAGTCGAAGATCCTGAAAGAGCAATAAACGTACAGGATATAGGTAGAAGTTTTTTAATGGCGCTCGAGTTAAAAGGTCCGACTAATGACCGACTAGGAAAATCATTTAGTATAAATTAACTAACATTTTAAAATTATATACTATGAAAAAATCAATTTTATTTTTACTATTTATCATTTTTTTAAATGATAAAGTTGAGGCTCAAACAATAATTATCTCAGAATATTATGAACCTCCTGAAAATAGTTTAAAACTAGATTTCACAATCGAACATATTCATGTTATTGATGAAAAATCTATTAAAGTTGTCCAAGAGATGGAGGAAGATAGCAACGGTTTGCAAAAACAAATTGGTAATTTTTATACCTATGAATTCAGTACAAAAGATTGGGACTACGTACATATCGAATTATATGTTTCTATTAACGACATTGAAACAATTCAAGGTAGGCTTAATGGTAGGAGATTCAATTTAACCGATAAGGGAGTAATTTACGAAGACAATGTACCCGTTAGCAACTGTACATATCAACTACATTGACAAATTAACGATTCATTTAAAAGGAGGATTACTAAATCCTCCTTTACTTATTATATGAATAGCTATGCAGTCGCGATTTTTTATAAATTAGCAGAATGATAAAAAAGATTTTTAAATACTTCGGCATCTTCATTATTGTATTTTTCATTACCAGTATAGTATTAACCATTTTTTATCGTTGGATAAATGTTCCTATTACCCCACTCATGATTTCTAGATACTTCGATCCGGAGATTGGTAAGTTAGAGAAAGAATGGAAATCGCTGGATGAAATTTCTCCTAAGCTCCCATTAGCTGTGATTACATCCGAAGATCAAAAATTTGAAGATCATTTTGGGTTCGATTTAGAAGCGATTGAAAAAGCTGCCGACTATAACGCTAAGCATAAGGGCAAACCCGTGAAAGGTGCTTCTACTATTAGTCAGCAGACAGCCAAAAATGTTTTTCTCTGGCAATCGCGAAGCTGGTTTAGAAAAGGAATGGAAGTGTACTTTACTTTTCTAATTGAAATTTTCTGGAGTAAAGAACGCATCATGGAAGTGTATTTAAATGTGATTGAAATGGGTCCCGGAATTTACGGAGCAGAAGCAGCAGCACAATACTATTTTCATAAGCCTGCCATTAAATTAACAAAAGGCGAAGCAGCACTCATCGCAGCCATACTTCCGAATCCTCTTAAATGGTCGGCATCAAAACCAACTCCTTATATCAAAAGAAAAAAGGTTTGGATTATGACGCACATGAAGTACATCGAGTTAAAAGAAATCAATAATTAAAATCCCAAGTTAACTCCCGCTCTAATAATTGGATTTTCATAAATTGAATACTGACTCGGAGAAAAATTCCATAGGCCCATTAATATAAAACTAGAGCGCTCGCTAATAGGAGTAACATAGCCGCCACCCAGTAATATTGATTCAATATTTGTTCGAATTAATTTTGTTTGAAGCAAGTTTGGAACTTCTGCATTAATCACTTCATACTCTCCATACAATATAGCTTTCGGATGTACTCTGTATTGCGCAAAGATCCGACCACCATACGTGCTCGTTTCGTAAATATAATTGGTATAACGCTTATCCTTTAGGTAGCTATACGTCGGACCCAAGCCTGCACCAAACTTCTCTGTAATTTTATATCCAATTGTTGGTGCTAAATAGATATACGTTATCGTACCGAAGTTTAGCCCTACATTTCCTCCATAAAACAAACGTTCTTTAAACGGTGGCATTTCAGCTTCTTGCTGTGCGTAAGAAGCAAATGAAATAAGACAAATCGCGAGTAATATTCTGAATTTCATAAAATAATTGTTCATTCAAAGATATCGAATTAAATAGATTGTTTACTTTGCAATATCATGGAAAACAAAACCATTTTAATTACTGGGGCTTCTTCTGGCGTTGGCTATCAAACGGCTTTGCAATTAGCTGAAAAAGGACATACCGTTATTGCACTTGCACGAAACACTCAATTGCTAAATCAACTTTCAACTACATCAAACGGAAAAATTATTTCTTTCCCGCACGATTTAAGTCAGTTGAATTTTGACGCACTACAAACTTTCTTAAAAGAAAAATCAGTTGCTAAAATAGATGTACTCATTAACAATGCAGGACAGTTAGTTAATAAACCTTTTGAGCATATTTCTAAAGAAGATTTACAAACAGCCTATAATACTAATGTTTTTGCGCCCTATTTGCTCATTCAGGCAGTATTGCCTTTTCTAAAGAATTCGAACAATCCGCATGTCATTAATATAAGTTCTGTTGGCGGCATTCAAGGTAGTGTGAAGTTTGCAGGACTATCCGCTTACTCATCATCCAAAGGAGCATTAACAATACTAACGGAATGCCTAGCCGAAGAATTCAAAGAGATAAATATCAAAGTAAATTGTCTTGCACTCGGCGCTGTTAATACCGAAATGTTAGCTCAGGCATTTCCAGGTTATAACGCTCCACTTAGCGCAGCTGAAATGGGCAACTATGTGGCATGGTTTTCTGAAAACGGACATCAATACTTTAATGGAAAAATAATTCCAGTAGCATTAAGTACCCCCTAATTATGATTAAACTTCTAAAAGCGCTCTACGCTGCCTATTGCTTAATTGCATTTGCAGCATCGTTCATCATTGTTATTCCTTGTTACTTTATTGTGTTTAATCTTTTCTCGAAAAAGAGAGCACCATTTATTGCACATAAGGTTTCTAAATTCTGGGCCCACTTATTATTCGTGTTATTTTTAGTGAGATGCAAAATTGAAAACAAAGAACACATTGATCCGGATAAGCAATATGTTTTTGTTGCGAATCATTTATCGATGTTGGATATTCCTGCTTACGCTGCAGCATGTAGCAATAGTTTTCGTTTTTTATCAAAAGCAGAATTGGCAAAAATTCCTTTGTTAGGATACGTTATTAAAAATCTTTATATCACGGTTAACCGTACCGATCGCGCCGATAGAAGTAAAAGTATAGAGCGTATGAAGGAAACAATTGATGAAGGCTTATCTGTTTTCTTAGCTCCTGAAGGAACAAGAAATAAAACAGAAGCACCATTGTTAGAATTCAAAGATGGAGCTTTCCGTCTAGCAATTTATGCACAAGTTCCGATTGCTGTATTGACATTAAAAAATCCTCATCATTTACATTCACCTAAACGTATGTTGAGTATGCGTCCAGGTGTGTTGAATGGTACTTGGAGTAAACCTATTGAAACAAAAGGAATGACAGAAGCTGATGTACCTCGATTAAAAGAGATGGTGCGACAACAAATGTTAGATTATCTGCAATCATAAATAGCAAAGGCCTTGAATCATCGAGATAAATGAGTCAAAGCCTTCGGAAGTAAATCATAAATCATTTGTCTTTTCTTTAGCCTCCTTTGTTTTTTGATTTTTTTGTTATTGTTTTTGATTTGACTTTATCAGTACTTACATATTTATTATCGACAATGTCGTAAATTGTATAGCCTGACAGCACCTCTGATTTCATTTTCTGATTGAGGTAAGAGATAACCACCTTGATTATGGCGGAATCGATAATTTTACTTGTATCATATTTGATTAATAAGCAACTTGACGATTGATGATACCCGCTGAGATGAACTCCTTCCAAGCAATGTATCCAACGATTTATTTTAAAGACGGTCCATTCATTTAAAACAGGTGTCTTTATGACTA
>JBJOND010000013.1:0-36245 GCA_046052065.1 Bacteroidota bacterium
CTTATCTCCCCATTGTAAGGGAAATAAGCATTATCGGCATTGGTTAATAATAGTGGTTGACCTACAAGCTCTGTTAATACCTGCTGCGTTAATTGCGGTTGTACATTGGAAACACGCATCGCTAATCTTAATTGTAATGAATTCGCAAACTGCTGCCATTTAATTACAGAACCTTTAAAAATGGGATCACTATTCCCACCGAATGTAGGTTTTGAAACATCTAATAATGCGGATGCATTCTTTAACTGATTTATCAATGCTGGATAAATCGTAGATTGTTTGTCGTAGGCTGGTGATAAATTTAAATTCTTACCATTCAAAGCCTGCGAGTAAGGAATATCTCCAAAAGCATCTGTAAGCTGCGAGAATAAATAACACTCCCAAATTTTAGCGATTGCGTATTTATTAATCAGATAGGCATTACCGTTAGTAAGGTTCTGTACTTCACGCGCATTAATCAAACCCTGGGCATAGACTTCATTCCACCAAGCATCTTTTCCATCATTACTATCATATTCTCTTCCTGCATCTACTCCACCCAACGTTGCGAAGTACATATTCCAGTTCATAATAGTCCAGTAATTGAAATTTGCATTTGTAATATAACTGCCCATTCCTTTAAACACTGAATACGTAAATAAATAATCAGGATTTGTATTTGTTGGTGCATTCGGATTAACATTTAAATCATCCATTGAATCCTTGCAAGCAAATGGAATAACCAATACCAAACACAAGAATAAAGCTGCAATTCGTTTTGTAGTTATTTGCTTCATATTACAAGGTCACTTTAATGTTAAATCCAACACTTCTTCTGGTAGGCCATGAATAAATCTCGTATCCTTGTCCGTTACCGTTAGTATAGGATGACTCCGGATCAATATTCGGAGCACCACTATAAATCAACCATAAATTACGACCTGTCAAGGCTATACTTAATCCTTTCATGCGTAGTTTATCGGTAACTGTTTTATTAAATCGATAGTTAAAAGTAAACTCGCGTAATTTCACGAAGCTTGCATCATAGATAAACTGTTCGTGTATTTCATTCGTCCAGTCAGAGAATTGTCCCCAGTATAATTCAGGATTTACATACACTGTATTTTGATTTCCATCTGCAGTGACTCCATCTGCTAAATAACCACCAGTAGCTATCCAATTTTCAGGCGACACTCCAGCAGCTAATCTTGCTGCTTCACTTGCATACCATGCATCACGACCTTCTAACGTACTTTCTAGATTACCAGAATATCCACTTGCATACATATTCGTTCCACTAAACATTTGTCCACCGATTCGATAATCAACTAAAAAACCTAACGAGAAATTTTTATAGGTAAAATTGTTGTTTATACCACCCGTCATCTTCGGATTATAATTGCCTAATACTTTTGGCTTCTCATCGCGGATGTACATTCCATTTTCATCGACTAACTTATTTCCATTCGCATCGCGTTTAATTCCGTAGCCCACAATATCTCCGTACTCATGCCCTGGTCTAGCTTCAATCGTTAAATTCCATTGATAAAATAATTGGTACGACTCCAAACCCTCTGTTAAGGATACAACTTTGTTCATGTTATGCGCCAAGTTGATATCTAAGTTCCATCTGAAATTCGTTTTCTCAATAGGAATGGTTTTTAATTGCAACTCGATTCCTTTATTCAAAATTTCTCCACTATTGATAATCGCATTTACAAATCCTGAAGAAGCGGATACGCTTGCCGGTAGTATCTGATTCTTGGTAACAGAACGGTAGTATGTAAAGTCCACTCCTACTCTACGATTATAGAAATACAATTCTGTTCCTGCTTCAATGTTGGAAGTGATTTCTGGTTTAAGATTTAGCAAAGGCAATGTTGGATCTAGTTGATACATCGTTGCTCCATTGAAAGAACCTGCTGTTGGATAACTGAACGTAGCACGATACGGATCAGTATCACGTCCTACTTGCGCCCACGACAATCGAAGCTTCCCAAATGTAAATTTCGACTTGTCATTTTTCATCAATTCAGAAAAAACAAAACCAGTACTTACTGATGGATAAAAATACGAACGCGCATCTTTTGGTAAGGTCGAACTCCAATCGTTACGTGCGGTAATATCTACATATAAAAATTCTTTATACGCAACTTGTCCGAAGGCATATAACCCATTCGTGCGGCGTTTAGAAATGAAATTAGAAACCGTTGGGCGATTAACACTATTTTCTATAGAATAGAAATACGGTATTGCTAATCCTCCATCTGTCCGTGAAGAAAACGAATTACTTTCCTTTTGCAAAGTACTTCCTCCTAGATTGGCAGAAAAAGAGATATCCGAAATAATACTATCTGAATAACTAAACAAGAAATCGCTTTGATATTGCTTTTCATTCGACCAGCCTTTTGAATAAGAACCCAAGGAATTTGAAATACTGTTGTACCCTTCGCGATCATTGTTTTGAAATAAATTGATATCTGCATTGGTACGCACCATCAAACTAAAATTATCCTGAATTTTATAATTCACTGAGGCAATTCCTAATAATCGATCGCGGGTATCTTCATTCAAATCATAATTCACCGACCAATACGGATTATTCATCCAGTTCCAGTTAGTATACCATGTTTGCTCATGTCCGGAAGCATCCATCTGATAATTCTCCAAAGAAGAAGCGCTGATATTTCGAGGCATCATCACATAGTTACGAGGTGCACTAAAGCTATTCGCTAAGCCTAAACGATTTTTAGCCACTTGATTACTATAGGTTATTCCTACATCCAAACTAATGCGATCACTAATCATAGCGGCTGTACGTGCCGTTAGATTAGTACGGTTTAATGTAGTTCCAGGAACAATATCTTTTGTGTTAAAATTTCCTGCCGATAAACGATAGGTCATCTTATCTGAACCACCACTTAACGATACATTATTTACTGCTGTTATTCCTGTTTGAAAAAAGGAGCTATAGTTATCTGCCTGCGGGGAAAAACTTCGTACTTGTCCATCCCAATCTTTAATGGTTTGTCCTAACATTTTTGGTCCCCAGCTACCAAAAGCAGAGGCACTTGCTGTGTTATAAGTGTAAATTCCATCTTGTAAAACCCAAGGTCCTTCAAATTTCCCATTACGTCCAGCGCCATACACATCTTGAAACTTAATTTGAATATTAGGAAGCTCCACTGAGGTAGAACTATTAAACGTAACTCCAATACCGTTAGCCTTCGCTCCTTTCTTCGTATTAATCACAATTACACCGTTGGCTGCTAATGAACCATACAGCGCAGCTGCATTCGGACCTTTTAACACATTCACCGATTCAATATCATCGGGATTAATATCACTGATACCATTGCCATAGTCACGTCCACCCCATTGAGTAGTGTTATTGCTGGTATTATTTTCAATTGGTACTCCATCAACAACAATCAATGCCTGATTAGAACCTGAGAGAGAAGTCACACCACGCAACACAATACGACTCGAAGAACCTGGCCCGCCCGTAGTAGAAGTAATATTTAATCCCGCTACCTTACCCGCTAACTGATTAATCACACTTGCATCTTTGGCAGTTTGTAAATCTTCTCCTTTTACTTCCTGAACTGCATAACCGAGCGCCTTTTTATCTTTTTTGATTCCAAGCGCGGTAACAACCACTTCCTTCAATTCTGTTTTATCTTTTTTCAGATAAACAACAAGATTGGTTTTACCATTGACAGGAACAAGTTCACGCAGCATCGAAACCATTACAAAAATTAATGTATCGTTAGCATGCGGAACGGTGATTTCAAATTTGCCATCTTCATTCGCAGCAGTAGAAATGGATGTACCTTTAACATTGATTACGGTGAAAGGCAACGGTTGTTTATTATCTATAGATAAAACTACACCGCTAACCTTTAACGATTGTGCGTTTAGCTGGATGCAAGAAAATAATGGTATTAGAATGAAAAGTAATTTAACCAATAAGGATTTATTTCTTTTCATTGGATTTTTGTTCTGGTTTTACTGACTGATTTTTCTTTGCTTGCAAATCGTTGATATAATCCGTCCATGATTTTTTCTGATGAATATTCTCTCCGTAAAAACGTAAAATGTTATTCATCACCTCTGGATTTAAATAAACAGGAATCACATCGAGGATTTCGAGTTTCTCATCGAGAATCACCACCTCTGGAAATCCGATGTTACCACGCGTGATAGTTTGCGTAAATGGATGCAAAGAACCTGGTTGTACTCCTGGTGCAATTATTTTACCTTTGAAGTTAACGGTATCATTACCTACAACATTAAAGTTTACACAATTAAATTTCTCTCGTAAATACGCTAGATTTAACGAATCCGTAAAGCTAGTCGACTTCATAATTTTACAACTATTGCAAAATTCTGCTTCGAGTAAAATAATTGTTTTTTTGTTATTCGAATGCTGACCATCGAGGTAATTTGTCGCCGATTTCCAATTCGTTAATTTTATTTGATCGATTATCGTTGAATCCTTCATGGCTTTCTCGTAAAACTTTTCGAAATCGTTATAGTTGCATGATTTGTAAACATTCTCGAGGGTGAAAATGAGGATAGGTTCTATTTTAGGAATATCCAAATAACCGGGTACGATTAAATTCAGATTGAATTTATTTTTATCCTTTTCATAGCCATTCATAAAAATAGTAGTTGGATACATCAGGCTTCCGTTTAGTAATTTAATCGCTAGCTCATGCGTTGCTCTCTTCTCAGTGCCTGTAGGCTTATAAATCTCTCCGAGGAACTCGATGGTATCCTTACTCTCTGCATCGAAACTTACGGGATAAAAATTCTGATTGATATAACCCGCGAGGCCTTCATTGGCATAGGTAGTTTTCATCATCTGCTTACACCAGCCACACCAATCGGTATAAAAATCGAGGATAACAGGACGCTGCTGGGTTTGCATTTTTTGCATGGCCTCTTGCAGCGACATCCAGTTCACCCTACTGCCGTCTTCATTTTGAGCATGAAGTGTAAGGGAATTAGCAACCAAAAGAAACACTAAAACAAACGAAGAAAGATATCGCAATTTCATAGTTGAATTAAATGATTTTAAGAGAATAAAAATAGGGAATTTTGACAACAAATATTATTTTACAAGTTACTTATTAAATTTCCTAATTAGTCAATAATGACTTGTCCTTTCGAAAAATTTATTGTAGATTAGCAGTGTGACGATAAAAAAAAGAAACGGACTTGACTTTGAGATAGACAAATTGACTAACTCAATTGAAAACGTTGAAACAGGCGAAGTGTTTGACACTGAAATTGTAAGAATAACATTTCTCGAAGTTAAGCAAATAAAGAAAAAAGACTGGCAATTCAATTGGAATAAAGAATTAAAGGATTTGAGTAAAGAAGTATATAAACTTACTACAGTTAACAATCCAACTATTATTCAAGGTTTATTAAGTATTGAAGATAAAAAAGATCATATTTTCATGCACCTAATTGAAAGTTCTAAATTTAATAAAGGGAAAGGTAAGGTTTATTTAGGTGTGCCGGGAAACTTAATTGCTTTTGCATGCAAAGTATCGGTTGATAAAGGCTACCAAGGTTTCCTAGCATTTGATGCCAAATCATCCCTTATTAAACACTACGAACAAACACTATTTGCTACTCATTTTAGAAACAGACGAATGTTTATCGAAACAAGTGCTGCTCTCCGTTTAATTTCACAATATTTTAAAAGCTAAACTTATGGGATTAATTAAAGAACCAAAAAATATTGATTTGTCGACTATGTCAGAACCGTGGTCAGAGGAAGAATTAAAAGACTTTAGGTTGATAATGCAAAAGATAAAGTTAAAAAATTCAAGAAGGAAGTCAGCTGTTAAAAAATCAAAATCATCAAAGAAACAAATAGCCTAAGGATTAATTTTGTCAGAAAGATTTTTACTCGTAAATCAACTTACTGAACAAAATTCTATTGGTTAAATCATTTTAAAGTTAACCACTTTTAAATTATTTTTTTTGCTGAATACGGTTTATACCACAAACAAACTACAAACTAGTTTTATTATCTAATTTACTGGTAGCAAACGAATGAAGATGATAACAACCCTAATTGGACCTTCTTAAGTATGAAGGTTTCGTATAATTCGCGAAGGCAAAGACACTAATGGCTAATCCCGAACACAACGCACAGAAAACCCGTTCGCCTTACCGTTGAAGTTTCTGCCTACACCGCTACTGTTGTAACTCAGGCTGCGGTAGTACGCACTTGAAGTTGAACTCTGCGTAGCACTCCACCAGTAGCCGTAGTTGCCAATGTCGTTGTATGACCCAAAGCTGTAGCGGAAACCACCGGGGAGACCTGTAAAGCCACTACTGTTTGTAGCTCCTGCATTAGGAGTTGCCCAATGGGTTAATCCAATCTCTTTCATAGCTCCACCAGCTGTTTGACTCTGAATGCAACCCAAACAAGTAGTATCTGCATTTGGATCTATCGACTTTACTAATACATTCCACTCCCAATCTTCGGGTTCGTGCCAGCCTGTGGGGCAAAGGCCTTGTGGATCGGACACCGCATACCAATTGTATAATTTACCATACACAGTCGTATTCGTTGGGTCATTATTATAATCTGCACAAGCTCCACTTGTTGTTGCTTGCCATTGCGCATCCGTTAAATTGGTAGGAATAGGTGCTCCATTCTTATATCTTGTTGTTTTTAAATTTTCTTGCATCCATTCTTGGGTACCAATTACTACAGTACTATAAATATTTCCATCGACGTCTGTTACTGTACTTCCGCCTGGATTACATACCTGTAAATTACCTAGTGCCTGTGAGCCTCCAGCCAATGTTACTATTTGTGATTGCCCACTTACCCATGGGTTACTACCAAATGCTTGAATAGTACAACTTGTGCCGCAAGCAGGTGCACTAAATTGTCCATTAACTGTAAAAAATACTTGGTTATTTACAACAACGTAACTATTGGTCAAAGATTGGTTATTACAACCCACCACTGTGCCCGTTAAACTTGTTTGGCCAGGCAATGTAATAGCTATTGTTGCTATTGTTGTGTTAGCTGACATTGCAGGTAAGGTGCCGGTATATACAACTGTATTGCTTCCTGAACAACTTACGCTAACACTTATTGCCAAAGGAACTCCATTGGGAACATAACCGCTGTATTGTCCTTGGTTATTGGTATAATCACTCTGGCTTCCGTTCGCTATTGAAGAAATTGTTACTGTTGCTCCTTGAATGGGTTGTTGTGTCTGGCTGTTGATGATTTGTCCGTTGATGTAAACAAAATTATTTGGTACATCACAATTCCAGAATGAAAAATGACTTACTTGTCCAACATATTCGTTATTCACTTTGTTGGCTACTCCCTCTTTCTTCCAATACCCATTTGTTTCATCCAACGACCATAAATCAATGCTTGATGGTGCACTTGCTAACATTGTTGCTGGAATTGTAAATTTTAAAGTAGCCGTTTGTCCGCTTGCAATTTGTAATAGTTGTCCGTTATTATCCGTAAGCTCTACCCCAACCATTCCATAGGAAGTTAAACTAGATGCAGCATTATTTGATACGCCCACTAAACTTCCTGGCATTTCATCATTAAAGTTTGCACTCGTTGGATCGAAGTGTTTTACAGATACTTTGACTGTACCAGTATAGGCAGCATTATTTAACGTTACACCATTTGATGGTAAAGAAACACTGGCATTTTGTATGGCCACCGTACCTCCTGTAGTGCTGTTTACTGAACCACTAACGCTCTTGGTCATTAAACGTATTTGCAACTCATTGCCACCTGCCTTGGGAACAAAACTGCGGATGCCTTTAAAGTATCCAGCTTTTTCTACGGTAATACATCCTAACTTTTGGTAGGCTGTAACATTATTTAATATAAACACCCCCATGGCATCGGTGTTAGTGGTAACACTTCCTGCTTTTACCACTGCACTTGCTATTGCATTACCATTTTCATCCACTACTCGTCCTTTAACAGAAACAGTAGTACCACTACCAAACAATTCACTCGATGGTAGATTATCCGCAGGCGGTGTATCTTCTTCTTTTTTGCAGGAATAAAAAATCAGTATTAATGCCGAAAATAGCATTAATAATAAACGAGTTGTTTTCATAATTAGGTTAAAATTAGTAATATCAAATATATAAATTTTATTGTAAAATTCAATTAATAGATAAACCTACATGGCATTTAAAAATGCCATAACTAGTTATAATTTGCATACGAAATAAAAAAAGCCCCTTTCATCTGGAAAATTCATTAAATTCTAAATATACTTTTATTGATTATTGTACTACAATTTATATTTGTATGCCTCCCTATTTTATACCTTTACAAAGTAACAAGATCATAAAAATGCATTACAAAATATCGTTTCAAGAAAGAGCCAGATTAGCGTTGGAACTATTATCCAAGCAGCCACCAGTTACTTTAACATTGGCTCGCAATCAAGCTCAAAGACTGAAAACTCAAAGCAAGTCAGAAAAAAAGAAACAAAATGGATAATTTTTTTTGAAAAAATAATTGATTTAATCACATTATAAAAAATAGCAACAGCGCAAAAATAAATCTTTGCAATAGCATCCTATAAATTAAACTTCCCCCCATGTGCTACAACATCGCCTTCATTGAAAAGAAATTAGAAACACTGGCCAAGCGGTTTAATGCGGGGACTATTCACGGACCTATCTTCCATCCTCCCCTGTTTCATGCATCTGCGTTTACGCATCCGTATTGGCCTGTGCTATTGCATCCTCAAGAATGGCAGATTGATTTTTATCGTTGGGGATTGATACCTTCCTTTACCAAGGATTGGGATGCTGCGTTGAAGATTTCTACTATGACTGGGAATTGCATTGGTGAAGAGGCATTTGAAAAACCTTCGTTTCGTAAACCGATTCGAACAAATCGATGTGTTATTCCTGTCTCCGGATTTTATGAGTGGAGAACAGAAAATGGTGTTAAATATCCGTATTATATATTCCCCAAAAATGAAGAGTTTTTCTTTTTAGGCGGGATTTTCGATGAATGGACAAATCCTGAAAACAACGATTTACTAAAAACATTTTCGATAATTACCTGCGAGGCTAATCCGCTTTTAGCAAAGATTCATAACACGAAGAAACGAATGCCGCTCATTTTATCAGAAAATAATTTAACGCATTGGCTTCAACCCAATTTACAGCGCGAAGATGTTTTGTCGATGATTACTCCTTACGATAATGATTTGATGCAGGCACATACGATCTCTAGAAAAATAACCGATCGGAAAAATTATGTGAATGATGAGTCTTTGATTAAAGAATTTACGTACCCCGAATTACAATTGCTCGACGCATTTGATTAAGCAAGGGTATAGTATTCCGGATTTTCTGTTTGATAAACTCGTATTACTCCTACGCTGACTAAGTCCACTACTATTTTCATAGCACGCCAGCGACTAATATTTACTAGTTTACAAAATTCTTTTAGGGTGATGCGCGGATGATTACTCAGGTAATTCAACAATGCTTTTTCTTTATCAGAGTAGGTAATAATGGTTTGTCGTGAGCCATGTTGGCGTTTTAAAACTTCTACCACCACTTTACTTGCCAACAAACATTGGTCAGCCTGACGAACATAGACCCACTTCTTTCCCTTCTCATCAATGGCATAATAAGGCTTATCTTTTCCATCGGGAACGAATACCTCTAAAATAGTTTTGCCTTTTACATTCCACTCGTGAATTTGCAATTCAATTTCAGGATAACAATAATGTCTAGCCGCTTCTTCCAACATAAACTTCTCCTCCTCTGCTTTCACTCCGTTGATGCTTCCGTTATCATTCACACCAACAAGCAAGGTACCACCATGATGATTAGCGAAGGCTACCATTGATTTAGCAATACGATGCACCGATGAGATTTCTTTTTTGAAATCCAACATTGGCCCTTCGCCCTGCACAATCAATTGTTCAATGCGCTTCACGGCATCTAAGTTAAGAAAGAAAATTATTGAGCAATAATGGTATCGTAAGCAGGACTATACGTTGCAAAAACTCCTAGTCCGCCAGTAATATTCGATTTTATATTAGAAGGTACCGCAAACGGACTTCCGTTATTCGAGATTTGTGTTTCGGCATCGCGCCAGAATTCAAAAGTACCTCTATCAACCGCACAGAACTTCACAATAATGGTATCACCTTTTTTAAATAACCCTGCTTCTTCTTTGACATCATCCGGTTTTGTTGAATTAGGAATTTGTCCTCGCAGTGCATTAAAATCAAACGACTGTCCATTAATAAATTTATCTTCAAAAGCAGAACCTAACGGAGCTAAAAACAAATCATCTTTTGTAATTCGTTTAGCCATCCAACGATAATAGTTACCAATTGTATCAGGATCGGTTAAATGTGCCCAAGCTAATCCGAGTGAATCCAAATTCTCTTGCACCTTAAACCATGTACTATCTAATGCAATATGCGGTTGCAATTTCGCAGTTGATGATAATTGCTGATTGTCCTTCGTAATAATTGTTAACTTATATGTTCTACCCTCTTCTCCAAACATGGTTGGAAGATTGGTAACAGAATCCAACGCAGCATAAAAACCTTTCAAACTAATTCCATTCACAACAGTATCTAACTCGATTAATTGAACCGTTTTAACTCCATCGTTGATGGTAACGAATGCTCCACTCTCTGCAAATGAATTTAACGCACCTGGATTAATCGGATCAAAATAAGACGAAGAACGACTCAATAGAACATAAGGAGGCAATCCTGTTTCTACATACCCATCTACTACTACTCTAGGATCTTCACGCGGTAAATCCAATGAAATATTTTCTTCGCATGAAGAGAAGAAAATTGCTATGACCATCAAATATAAAAACTGTTTCATTGCTTAGAATTTAAAATTATACGTTACAGAAGGGATCAATCCGAATAAAGAAACTTGCTTCGCTTGCACTGACAAGTTACCATCTACGGAGTTGCCATCCACATTAAAATAAATGAAATAAGGATTTTTACGGCTATACACATTATAGATTGAGAACACCCAACTTCCTTCGTAGTGTTTATGCTTTTTGCCGTGGAAGGTTGCTGAAATATCAAGACGATGATATGCTTTCTGACGAAAACTATTTCGAGCTTGGTATAAACTTAATACATTGAAGTTATTATTCAAATTGATTTCGCCATTAGCACCAACTGAAACTGGTGGTGTTGTGGATGCAAAGTACTTTTGCGAAGGAAGGGTTAATGCATCCCCGGTAGAATATACCCATACCGCACCGAATGTCCACTTTTTACTTTTCTGATAATTCAACACAATTGAACAATCATGGCGACGATCGTATTTAGCAGGAAATTCTTTTCCGTAATTAATCTCAGCAAACTGACGATTCGTATAGGACAATGTATAACCAACCCAACCCGTTAACTTACCTTCATTTTTCTTAATAAAAAACTCAGCTCCATAACTATCCCCTTTACCGAAAACGAAATTATTATCTGCATTATTCTTTACATCCTGATCGGGAGTTACGCCTTCACGATACTCAATTAAATTCTCCATCGTTTTGTAATACACTTCAACGGAAGTTTCAAAAGTATTCTTCTTCAAATTTTTGAAATAACCTAATGCATATTGCGTAGAAAACTGCGGTTGTACTTTATCGGTAGATGGTACCCAAACATCCGTTGGTAAACTTACCGAACCAAAGGAAGCAAGATGAATATACTGGTAATTCTGCGTAAACGATGCTTTGATAGATGAGCGATTATTAATCTGATAACGCACATTGAAACGTGGTTCAACTTTCGCATACATCTTTACTTTATCACCTGTTTTATAACTTACAGAATCGATAATATTATTTGTGTTTAAAGGATCCTGAATATAACGCGTAAACGGACCTACATGCTCAAACATCGAAAAGCGTAATCCTCCACTCACCTTCCACTGATCATCAATTTCCCAGTCATCATTAACATAAACTGCGAGGTCATGTGCATAATAACGCTTCACTTCTCCGAGGTCAAATTGCACATCACCTGAGCGGGCAGAAACATTTGTTGGAGTGAAACGATGATAAATATAATTCATTCCGAACTTCACATTATGCAATACAGTGGGATACCAGTTAAAGTCCGACTTCAATGAATAATCACGAATGCCAGAGAAGATTTTAAAATCGAATTGTTGTTGCGCCGCGCCGAACTCAAAATTATAATTTGTAAAAATGAGGGAATTGTTCACGAACAATTTTTCGTTGAACAAGTGATTCCAACGGAAAGCAGCTGTTGCATTTCCCCAAGGTATTTTTACTTTGAATCCTGTTTCTGGACTTCTGAAATTAAAAACATCCTTTCCAAGATAACAAGATAAATACAAGCGATCTTTATTAGAAATTGTATAATTTATTTTACCATTTAAATCGAAGAAATAATAACTATTACCAGCAATACGAGAATTAGCGGGCACAAATGGCTCACGCAAAAACAAATCGATAAATGTCCTGCGTCCCGATACAATAAACGAAGCTTTATCTTTTACAATCGGACCTTCGAGCGTAAATCGCGAAGCAATATAACCTATCCCACCTTCTCCATGTACTTCTTTGTTATTTCCGTCTTTCATAGAGATATCTAACACAGAAGATAATCGTCCGCCATATTGCGCAGGCATGCCTCCTTTTGTCAAGGAAACATTTTTGATGGCATCTGAATTAAACACAGAAAAAAATCCGAATAGATGCGAAGCATTATAAACCACTGCTTCATCCAACAAAATTAAATTCTGATCAGGTCCTCCGCCACGAACATAAAATCCGGAATTACCCTCTCCAGCAGATTTCACACCGGGCAATAGTTGTATGGCTTTAAGTACATCAACTTCTCCCATTAAAGCAGGCAATGCTTTTATCTGATCAATGCCTACTTCAATCTTACTCATTTCTGTGGATTGAATATTTCTTTCTTGTTTCTGTGCACTAACAATTACTTCTTGCGTTTCGATAACGCGAGGCTTCAATTCAATATTGATAGACTGATTTTTTGTGAGCGTATATTTAGCTTCATTGGTCACAAATCCTACGTAAGAAAAAACAATGGTGTAAGTTCCCGGCGCCACCGACATTGAATAAAATCCGTAAGCATTACAACTTACGGCCTTCTCAATTTCTTTGAAATAAACAGCAGCACCAATCATACGCTCGCCTGTTGATGCATCTGAAATATAACCGCTGACAGTAATTTTTGATAGAGTTGGTGCTTGAGCTAGGACAATTTGATTAAATAGTAGGAAGTGTATTACAAAAAGGGCAATCATTTTTTTCATAGTGCGAAATTAAGCGGAAATGGTTGAATAAATTCGGCAATTGTTAATATTAACATCGGTTGGAGTTGAAACATCTAAAATGAAATATTGTTTTTTAATTTAAATTTGTAGAGTAATTCTAAGAAAATGACAGAAACAGCTTATTTATTTAGTGCAGCAGGAATGATTAGTCTATTTACGCTAATCGTAATGGAGATTGTGTTAGGTATCGACAATATCATTTTCATTTCAATTCTAGCGGATAAACTCCCAAAGAATTTACAAAAGAAGGCGCGCAGAATCGGATTATCCATGGCATTGATTATTCGCATAATGCTTTTGTTTTCGTTAAGTTGGATTATAGGATTAAAAGAAACATTACCACTTCCATTTGGATTAGATTTTAGTGGTAAGGATATTATTTTGCTTGCTGGAGGATTATTTCTACTTGCAAAAAGCACAACAGAAATACATGGCAAAGTTAAAGGTGAGGAAGATCATAAAAATCCAGACCTTAAGAAAATCACGCTCAACACTGCTATAATTCAAATCATTGGATTGGACATCGTGTTTTCATTTGATTCTATTTTGACAGCTGTTGGATTAGTGAATCATATTTTAATCATGGTATTAGCAGTAATCATTTCCATGTTGATTATGTTAGCTGCTGCAGGCCCGGTTTCTGATTTCGTCAACCGTCACCCTAGCATTAAAATGCTTGCATTATCATTTCTGATGTTGATTGGATTCATGTTAATCATAGAAGCTTTTCATCACGAAGTGGAAAAAGGATATATCTACTTTGCAATGGCGTTCTCCTTAACAGTTGAACTGTTGAATATCCGAATGAGAAAGAAAAGTAAGTCCTTGTGATTAAGACGGAATAATTTGCATCTCGAAATGCTGTTCGAGTTTGTGAATTAAAAATATCGCAATCATAATTAGTAAGATAAGTACGATTAGGATTTGTATTACTTTCAAAATCGACTTTCTCATTTTATACAGCTAAATAACGATTCATCCAGGTGTCTTTGATGGGTAAATACAAATGTGTTTTTACTTCGCCAAAACTAGATAGTAAGGAGTTTGAAACTAATGTATGTTCATCGATCTTCCCTTCTGAAAATAGTTGTTTTAACTCATTGGCATTAATAGCACTATTTCCTTCGGATGATTTTACTATAATCGAAAAACGATTCAACCAATCGATATTCATTTGCTGAGCAAGTCGGGTAATTTCCTTTGTCATAGAATCGATTGAGCAACCGCTGGCACCCGTTTGCGACTCATCAACACCTACAACAAGAATAGCATCATCAATCAAACTAAAGGAAGCATTCAAATCTTGTTTGTGGGCTGTCCATTTTTGAAGAAATAATGACAACTCATTATTTAATGAAGCAATTTCTTCTTGCGTTAAAAAACGATTGGACGTAAACATCCAAAAGCGAGCATGATCGGGTAATTGATTAAATTCGACTAACATATTAAACGGGCATTTTATTATTATCACTTGATTCAGGCAACGACTCTAAACCTGCATCACGATTTAATTGTAATTCTTCCTTAAGCAAATCTACTTTCCATACTTTTTTATTTTCCTCCACCACTCGCTTAAGAGAAATTCTTTGTTGTAATTCATTCCCTTCTTCCTTAAAATAAACAATGGCTTTGTCACCTTGAATATCTTCGGAAACGATGGTTACTTTATTGGGCTTAACCGCATCGTTTTCACCAGTAAGCTCTTCTAACCTTTTCAATTGTGTCAGAAGCTTTTGTGTCGATCGTGTTGAATACGACATTGCCTCTTCATAATTTCTATTTTCCATAGCCTGA
Organism: Bacteroidota bacterium; assembly: GCA_046052065.1. GTDB lineage: Bacteria > Bacteroidota > Bacteroidia > AKYH767-A > OLB10 > CAINEC01. The sequence continues at coordinate 15,139 of JBJOND010000013.1, forward strand.
AGAAACCGAGTTGCTACTTTTTGAGGTGTCTCCGTTTCTGTACTGCACGAAAAGAACACTGTTGCCAATAGGAATAAAAAACTAATTGATTTTACTTTCATTGCTTTTATAAATTAATTGAATTGGTAAATGGTAATATAAATTATCTATCGCGTAATACTTGTAATCGCCAATCTGAGAATAAGGAATATGAATAGTACTATACCTATTCATTAAATTTGCGATTAATTCACTGCAATAATACGACTGATTATTCAAAAGGAATTCATCATCGAAATGAATTTTATGTTGAATTATAAACTCGATTTGATTTAAAAAACCTGAACGCGCTTGTTCCTGCATTGGGTAACGTACGATTTCGTATTCGCGACAAACGGCATTATTGGTAAATGCTTTGAAAGATGTTTTTATCAAACCCGACTGACCGTTTTCATTTGCCATATGATACACGTAAACAGTTCCATTTTCCTTGCGAATAATTCCTGCATGTGAAAATCGTTTATCCTGTTGCGACATCTTTTTGAATTGAGTACCGATTAAACTTCTGCTATCGCGTAATACAATGTCACCATCTTGAACTGCATTCAGATTAATGTTCGCTTGATAGTTTTCCTGATGGTTTGATTTAATCAAGATAACCAATGCAACGTTTGCTAACACCGTGAAAAAGAAAATCCACTTAAAGAGCTTCATACTACATTCTTTCTGGCACCTGAATACCTAAAAGCAACAATGACTTTTTAATAATATCACCTGTTACTTTTGAAAGATAAATCCTGAAGGCCGTTGTTTCTAATTGAGCTTTATCAACAATCGGATTCTCATGATAAAACTGATTGTAGTTTTTAGCTAGCTCATAAACGTAATTAGCAATAGTAGAAGGTGCGTATTTTTCTGCTGCTATTTGTAAAGCAAAAGGATAATCTAAAATCGATTTAACAACTAACTTTTCTTTATCGTTCATCGAAGAATAATTCGCAACATCAAAGTTGTTTCCTTTTAACTCTTCAATCGAGTTTCCTTTCCTTACAACAGACTGAATACGGGCATAGGTATATTGAATAAACGGACCTGTATTTCCGTTAAAGTCGATAGATTCAGCAGGATTAAACAACATCCGTTTTTCTGGATCTACTTTCAGGATATAATACTTTAATGCTCCCATCCCAATTGCTTTATACAAGTTGGCTGCTTCATCTGAATCGAAGTCTTCAATTTTACCCAACTCGCGGGTAATCTTCTCTGCTTCATCCATCATCTCCTGCATTAAATCGTCTGCATCCACTACTGTCCCTTCACGCGATTTCATTTTGCCGGAAGGCAGATCAACCATGTTATAAGATAAGTGATGAAGATTATTCCACCAATCGTAGCCCATTTTCTGCATCACGAGCTTCAATACCTTGAAATGATAATCTTGCTCGTTCCCTACTACATAAATCAGTTTATCGAAATGAAATTCATTATAACGTAATTGCGCTGTTCCCAAATCTTGCGTTAGGTAAACACTGGTACCATCGCCGCGCAAAACTAATTTATGATCTAGTCCATCATTGGTTAAATCGACCCACACAGAGCCATCCTCTTTTTGGTAAAAAACACCCTTTGCTAATCCTTCCTGAACAATATTTTTCCCAAGCAAATAAGTTTCTGACTCGTAATAGAACTTATCAAAGTCGACACCCATTGTCTGATAGGTCTTTTCAAATCCATCATATACCCAACCGTTCATAGTCTTCCACAAGGTAACAGTTGATTCATCACCCGCTTCCCAAAGGCGAAGCATTTCCTGAGCTGCAATCATAGCAGACGCATTTTTCTTTGCTTCTTCCTCGGATTGCCCTTTCTCGACTAACGAATTAATTTGCGACTTATATAGCTTATCGAATTCCACATAATACTTTCCAACGAGGTGGTCACCCTTCATTCCTGATGAAGCAGGCGTTTCTCCGTTACCGAGCTGTTGCCAAGCATACATCGATTTACAGATATGTATTCCGCGGTCGTTAACGAGGTTTACCTTCGACACATTATAACCACAGGCCTTTAATATTTCAGCAACACTATACCCTAGAAAATTATTACGAAGGTGTCCAAGGTGTAAAGGCTTATTCGTATTTGGTGAACTATACTCAACAACTAACTTCTTTGATGAATCAGAAACGGAAACCGGATAATTATTCGAAGCAAAAGCATTTAACTCAGAAAGCCAGTTTTCATTTTTGAAGGATAGATTCAAAAACCCTTTAACCACATTAAAAGCATTTACTTTATTATAATTATGAAGTAATTCAGCTCCTAATTCATTGGCAAGAGCATCCGGACTCATACGTGCGGCCTTAGCTAGATTGAATACAACAACTGTCAGATCTCCTTCAAAATCTTTACGCGTACTATTAATTGAAACTTCTGATGGTGTAATATTAATACCATAAAGTTTCTGCAATGCGACGGAAACGGCTTCTTTTAACGAATCTTCAAATAACATAATCTTTAATTAAATCTACTAACTTTCTGTTGGATTAGCTGAATTAGGCAATCTGTGCGACTACTCGTTGTAAAATCTCAAAAGTGTTTTCGGCCATCAGATTTTCTTTATCCAGTGTTGGATTCACTTCTGCGATCTCGAAGCAGCAAACCTTTTCGTTTTGTATTAATCGAACACATAACGAACCTGCTTCCTTTTCAGTAATTCCATTACGAACGGGCGTTCCAGTTCCTTTAGATATTGAACTATCCATACTATCTACATCAAATGAAACATAGATCAATTGACAGTTATTTAGGTAAGCTAAAGCATCACGAGCGATCTTCTCTACTCCATGGCGTTTAACATCACTGGTAGTAAATGTCTTGATTTTATGCTTCTTCATTAAGAAAGTTTCTTCCGGCTCTACGTCACGAACGGAGATATAAACGAGATCAGAATACTGTACTTTAGGTGAGATACCACCTACTTTTTTCAATTTATTCCAAAGTTCAATGGTCTCTTTATCTGGCTTATTTAACTTATTCGAAATATTATCTTCTCCTAAAGAAGCTGCCAACGGCATACCGTGTACATTACCCGTTGGAGTAGTATAAGGAGAATGTAAATCGGCATGAGCATCAATCCAGATTACCCCAATACGAGCTTTCGGATTCGCCATTTTTATCCCTGCAATAGTACCACCAGCTGTACTATGATCACCTGCTAGTACAATAGGAAACTCCTTTGCTTTCATCGTATCCGACACTGCTTTGCCCAGGTTCTCATAGATGCCAAGTATGCTACTTAGGCGCTTTGCATATGGACTACCTTGAGGCAGAAACAACATTTTGTTATCAACAGGTATCGACACAGCAGGGAGCTTATTAAACAGGTTTGAACCATAATCGAATGCGGCTATTTTAATTGCATCTGGTCCCATGCTAGCACCTCGGGTACCGGCTCCAAGTTCCGATTTCACTTCAATTAACCTAATTTTCTTACTCATATCATTTTATATTATCTTATTTATCAGTTAATTACATCGAACAACTAAACTAAAAAACGAATATGTACAATGCAATATTAATTTTTATTACGAATTACAAATATCACTTTCATAAAGAAAGTAAGTTACTTACATTTGCAAAACAAACACAAAGTAACTCACTCGGATTATGAAAAATCGCTACACCGACCTAATTGAACAAACCTTTGATTTCCCACAGGAAGGGTTTGAAGTAAAGGATGCATCCTTACATTTTAACGGTGTTCCTTTGATGGATATCATCGAACAATACGGAACGCCCCTTAAAATTACTTACCTGCCTAAAATCAGCGAGCAAATTCAAAAGTCGACGCGACTTTTTAACGTTGCGATGGCCAAAGCCGGGTACAAAGGTAACTATATGTATTGTTATTGTACAAAAAGTTCACACTTTGAATTTGTATTGAATGAAGCATTAAAGAACGATATTCATTTGGAGACCTCTTCGGCCTTCGATATATCAATCATTAAGAACCTTAGCGAGAACAATAAAATCGACAAAGAGCGATATATTCTTTGCAATGGGTTCAAAAAAGAGAACTACACCGACGGCATTATTGAATTAATGAACGATGGATTTACGAATATAATCCCTATTCTCGACAATAAAGAAGAGTTAGATTATTATTTAAATAATTACGAAGGAAAGGTTAAGATTGGGATTCGTATTGCAGCAGAAGAAGAGCCCAATGCGGAATTCTACACTTCGCGTTTAGGAATTCGTTATAATGAGATTATCGATTTTTATAAAACCAACATTCAGAACAACCCACGTGTCGAACTAAAATTACTTCACTTTTTTATCAATACAGGCATTAAGGATACTGCTTATTACTGGTCAGAATTACAGAAGAACATTAATCTCTATTGCGAATTACGTAAGATTTGTCCTGAATTAGAGTTATTGGATATTGGTGGTGGATTCCCAATCAGAACTAAGCTAGACTTCAATTACGATTATCAATATATGGCGGATGAGATTATTCGCCAGATTAAAGTCGCTTGCGAATCTAAAGAAGTCGAAGAACCAACCATAGTAACTGAGTTCGGATCCTTTACAGTTGGAGAAAGTGGGGCGATTTTATTTAGCATTGTTGGACAAAAGCAACAAAACGATAATGAGTTATGGAGCATGATAGACTCCTCATTCATTACAACATTACCTGACACCTGGGGACTAAAACAGAAGTTCATTTTACTCGCTATAAACAACTGGGAGCAAGAATTTCAGCGTGTAAACCTTGGAGGTATCACTTGCGATAGCGACGATTATTACATTATGGAGTCGATTAGAAACCGTGTTTTTTTGCCAAAAAGTGCTGAGGGAGAAACCCAATATTTAGGATTCTTCCATACTGGAGCCTATCAAGAGAGTTTAGGAGGATATGGTGGCATTCAGCATTGCTTGATTCCCGCACCTAAACATGTTTTAATTGACCGCGATGAGGATGGTGAATACACAACCCGTTTATTTGCTAAAGAGCAAAGCGCCAAAAATATGATGAAAATCTTGGGTTATTAAATCAAAAATGTTGATAATAATTAGGTGAATGATGCGTTTTTGATGGTGAAAGTTTAATTATCTTTGATAAAATTTTTAAACCCATGAAAAAACTACTAGGTATTATTTCAATTGCCACTGTTATTTACGGATGTGGCGGACCTGATTACAAATCAGAAGTGGAGCGCATGATGAAAGAGCGCGACAGTCTAATGACGCAATACGATGCTAAGGATTCAATGATTAATGGCTATATGCAGGATATCGCAGAGATTCAGGCAAGCATTGAAAACTTAACGCAGCAGGAGGCAATGATCAACAAGAGTGACATGAACAATCCTGAGGCTTCTACTACAGCAAAGCAAAATATTCTAAACAACGTTGAATCGATTAAGCAATTAATCGAAGAAAACAAGAATAAACTAGCTGACCTTCAAGCAAAAATCCGTCGTTCAAATGTTAAAATCACTGAAATGGAAAAAATTATTTCAGGTCTGAACGATCAATTAGCAATGCGTGACTCAAGTATAAACTCACTAAACGAGAAAGTAGTTGCATTAAATGGAACAATTACTAATATGCAAGGTGAGATTGATAATGTAAAAGCTGAGAACCAGGTTAAAGCAAGTGAGATTGCTGATAAAACAACTAAGTTGCACACTGCATTTTACACAGTTGGATCATATAAAGAGTTAAGAGATAAAAAAGTATTATCGAAGCAAGGTGGATTCTTAGGAATAGGAAAGGCAAAATCGATGGTTCCTGATTTCAATCAAAATGCGTTTACGCAAATCGATTACACCTCAACTAAAACAATTTCAATCAATAAGAAAGAGGCGAAATTAGTTAGTACTCATCCTACTGGTACTTACAAAATTAAGACGGCAAACGAGAAAGTAACTTCTATCGAAATTACTGATCCTGAAAATTTCTGGAAGGCATCAAAGTATTTAGTAGTAGTTGCTGAATAAGCAATTAAAATAATTCAGAAAAGGCATCTTTAATCGGATGCCTTTTTTATTTTAGAGGAAATTATGAAGAAGGCAATCTACCAGTTTTTGTTTAAGCTATTCAAATGGAAAATAATTAATGCTCCTGAGCTTAATACTTTTCAATATGTAATGATAGCGGCACCCCATTCGAGTAACTGGGATTTTTTTGTTGGATTAGCAGTGAAGAATATTCTAAAAATACACCCACATTTTTTTGCTAAAAAAGAATTATTCTTTTTCCCTTTCAATCTACTCTTGAAATCGATTGGAGGTATTCCTGTCGATAGAGCCAATAAGCATGATTTAGTTTCTGATATAAGTAAGCTATTCGCAAACGATAAAACATTTTCATTAGCACTAGCGCCCGAAGGAACACGAAAAGCTGTTCCTAAATTCAAAACAGGATTTTATCAAATTGCTTGTCAGGCTAAAGTAGCCATTGTAATGGTTGGGTTAGACTACAAGAGAAAAGAAGTCACTTTTGCTCCACCCTTTCATCCAACAGGCGATTTAACAAATGACAGTTTGATAATTGCGGACTTTTACAAAGACAAAATCGGCAAACACCGTAATGTAGGTACGATTATTTAACCAGCGCTTTAATTGCTTCGTTACAATTATTCAAAACACGCGTTTGAATATCTTCATCATTCCCTTTGACAAACTTTTTACCGCTCACCTGCTCGTACAACTCTATGTAGCGCTCACTGATTTCGTGAATGAATTCATCAGAGAATGTGGGTATCACTTGGCCTTCCTTACCTTGAAAATCATTAGCAATTAACCACTGACGTAAGAATTCTTTCGACAACTGACGCTGAGGCTCATTGTTCTCTAAACGTTGTGCATAGCCGTCAGCATAAAAATAACGAGAGGAATCCGGCGTATGAATCTCATCAATTAAATAAATAACGTCATCTGCTTTTCCAAATTCATATTTCGTATCAACTAATATCAACCCTTTTTCAGCAGCCATTTCAGTTCCTCGCTGGTATAATGCGCGAGTATATTTTTCAAGAACTAAATAATCTGCTTCGCTAACGATTCCTTGACTTAAAATTTCTTCTCTTGAAATATCTAAATCGTGACCGTGATCACTCTTTGTTGTGGGTGTAATAATTGGTTCTGGAAAGGCTTGATTTTCTTTCATCCCGTCAGGCATTTCAACTCCACAAATAATGCGCTTTCCTGCACTGTATTCACGCCACGCATGTCCGGTTAAATAACCACGAATAACCATTTCTACTTTAAACGTCTGACACAGTCGCCCGATTGTTACATTAGGATCTGGCACTGATAACACCCAATTCGGACAAATATCTTTTGTTGCATCTAGGAAATGTGCGGCCAGTTGATTTAATACCTGACCTTTATAAGGGATAGGACGAGGCATTACGAAATCGAAAGCTGATATACGGTCACTAACGACCATTAGCATCCAGGTATTATCTATCACATATACATCACGTACCTTTCCATGATAGATGGACGTTGTTCTTTCAAATTTAAAATCGGTATGATGTAAGCAGTTTTGCAATTCACTTTGCAACATAATTCAATTCTGTTTTAATAATTTTTAATCTGTTTCTTTTTCTGATTGTTCTTGATTATTTCGCTTTGAAGGTCTGCGACCTTTATAATCGCGATTGCTATCTTTCTCCTGAGCTGGTTCTTTATCGTAAGCATGAATAATATCTCGTACTAAACGGTGACGTACAACATCAGTTGCATCTAACGTCACGAATTCAATTCCATCAATATTTTTAAGCAAACGTGTAGCTTGAATTAATCCTGAAGGTTGATATTTTGGCAAATCGACTTGAGTAGTATCACCCGTAACAATGAACTTTGCTGATGGGCCCATACGAGTTAAAAACATCTTCAATTGACTTTCTGTTGCATTCTGCGCCTCATCTAAAATCACAAAGGCATTATCAAGAGTTCGTCCACGCATAAATGCAAGCGGAGCAACTTCAATTACACCATTCTCCAAAAACGTTTTCAATTTTTCTCCAGGCACCATATCAAACAAGGCGTCGTATAGCGGACGTAAATAAGGATCAATTTTTTCTTTTAAGTCACCTGGAAGGAAACCCAGGTTCTCACCTGCTTCCACTGCGGGGCGCGTTAATATAATTCTTCGGATTTCTTTATTCTTTAAGGCACGCACTGCGAGAGCTACAGCCGTATATGTTTTTCCTGTACCCGCTGGTCCGATAGCGAATACAATATCATTTTTTTCAGTTGCACTAACCAGCTTACGCTGATTTGGAGTTCGAGCTTTTACAATAAGTCCGCCTGGCGCAAACACCAATACGTCTTTCTGTTCCGCAGCTTGAGGGGCATGTGACTTAGTTGATGAATCTGTATCTTTTTCTGTGGAAATACGTCCTGATAAAATAAAGTCAACTTCTGTTGGGGTAAGGATGGAGTGCTCTTTAAAATACTCGATTAACTGATGTAATTTCGTTTCGACTAAAGTTATCTGATTTGCTTCGCCAATTAATTTTATTTCATTGCCTCTTGCTACAACTTTTAACGCTGGAAATTTTCTACGTAAAACCTCGATGTTTCCATCATTTACACCATAAAAATCGACCGCATTTGCAAACTCAATGGGAATTATTACCTCTTTCAATCAAAAATTTTTTTAATTATTATTTTCACAATGCTATTTGTCATAACGACCTTTCAAAAATAGGCAATTAATATTTCAGATAAAAAAATGCTGCTTCAAATAAAAGTTAAATTAGCTAATTGCTGTTCTAAAGTTCAAATTAACAAATTAGCTACAGAAATTCTTGCAAATCCAAAAATGCTCAGTTCCTATTACAAATTGAGTAATTTACCGGATTACGAAGATGCGGATAAAGCAGCATGGATTATCAGAACGTATTTCCAAAAAACAAAGAAAGTAAGTTTAAAAGACCAACGAAAAATAATTAGCCTTTTAAACTCTGCCAAACAAGAGGCAGTCTTAAGAAACATATCAGGAATCATCGTTGATATACCTTTCAGCCAAAAGATTGAAGAAGAATTAGTAAATACTTGTTTCAAAATTTTAAATGAGCGGCATCACCAAGTTGCTGTTTATTCCAATGCACTTCAGGGTTTAATTCCAATTGTAAAAAAGCATCCTGAATTAAAAGAAGAAATTATAATGATAATGGAAAGTAATCCGATGAAAGATAAATGTGTATTTCAGCTTCGAGTTAAAACAATCTTATCTTTGAAGTCTTGATAGCCAACCTTTGAAAAAAATACTCGTCATACAAACAGCTTTTATAGGAGATGTAATTTTATGCACATCGCTTATCGAATCTATCAAAAAAAGTAATCCTGCTTTTGAAATTGATGTTTTAGTCAGAAAAGGAAACGAATCATTGCTTCAGAATAATCCTTCTATTCACAACATCCATGTTTGGGATAAATCAAAGAATAAAATCAGCAGTATTTTTCAGACTGTCAGAAAAATCAGAAAAGAAGAATACGATTTAATAATTAATTTACAGCGATTTGCTTCATCAGGAATTATGACTGTTTTAGGAGGAGCTAAAGAAACGCGAGGGTTCCGTAAAAATCCACTATCCTTTCTCTTTACAAAAAAATATGAGCATCAAATTAATCCGACTAACCCAGTTCATGAAATAAGTAGAAACTTTTCTGTTGTAGCAGATCTTTGCAATGGAATCATTCAACGTCCTGCACTATATCCTTCCGAAGCAGATTTTAAATCTATCGAATATTATAAGTCGACAGAATACATTTGCCTTGCTCCTGCCAGCATATGGTTTACAAAACAATTGCCTTTTGAAAAATGGGTTGAATTAATTCAAAAATACAACTTACAATTTCCTTCACATACTATTTATATTTTAGGAGGTAAAACTGATGCAACGTTAGGAGATAAATTAATTCATGCTGCTAATTGTGCTAAACTTAAAAATCTCAGTGGACAACTAAATTTCATGCAAAGTGCGGCTTTGATGAAAGATGCAAGAATGAACTATGTTAACGACTCCGGACCATTACACATCTGTTCGGCAATGAATGCACCTGTAACGGCCTTCTTTTGTTCCACTACACCCGCTTTCGGATTCGGTCCTTTATCCGACCAGTCCGTTACAATAGAAAGTACCGAAATATTGTCCTGCAAACCTTGTGGACTCCATGGTTACAAGTCGTGTCCGAAAGGCCATTTCAATTGCGGAAACACCATAAAAATCGAGATTCAATAAATTTATAATATTGTTTTTCATATAGTTAAATCATTTCAATCGCTTTCATGTTTCCACTATTGTTGTATATACATATATTTGTAAAAAATCAAACATTATGAAAAAAATAATTTTATCATTAGCAGTTACAGCAATCGGATTTGCTGCATCAGCTCAAAGCAAATGGAATGTTGACCCAACACATTCAAATGTAAAATTTTCGGTATCTCACATGGTGATATCTGAAGTAGAAGGATCGTTCTCAGATTTTGATGGAACATTAGAAGCTCCTGGCGCTGACTTCAACAATGCAACAATTGAATTTAGTGTAAACGTTGGAACTATCAATACAAATAGCGAACAGCGCGACGGGCATTTAAAGAGTGCTGAATTTTTTGATGCAGCGAAATACCCTGCAATGACATTCAAGAGTGCTTCATTCAGAAAGACTACAGGAAATAACTACGTTTTAGACGGTAGTTTGACTATCAAAGGTGTTACAAAAAAAGTAACGTTTGATGTTACTTATGGTGGTACGGTTAAAGATCCTTATGGTAACACAAAAGCAGGATTCAAAGCAAAAGGAAGTATCAAGCGTATGGATTATGGTTTAACATGGAGCGCAGTAACTGAAGCAGGTGGATTGGTTGTAGGTGATGAAGTTTCTATCATGTTCAATATTGAATTAGCAAAAGCAAAATAATTAACAATTGAGTCTGAATTAATTTTTACAAGACCTCCGAAATTCGGAGGTCTTTTTTATTGGATAAAATTACTTTAGCAAAAAAAGAAAAATGGAATTAGGAATAGGTTCTCGTGTAAGACATCCAGAATTCGGAGCTGGAGTAATTATTAATGTTAAGGCCCGTACTTACTTGATTGTATTTATTGAAAAAGGTCAGATAGAAGTTGCAAAAACGTATATATCATTAGAGACAATCGAAGCCGTTGAACCAGATACAGACTTAGTTAGTTTATACGATGTAGAACGCAGCTTGACGAACATCATTAAGCGATACAGTGATATACAAGAAACGGTTCCTATGGGTGCCAAGTGGACAGGAGGCAAAATGATTTTACAGCCAGGCAATGTAGGATTACAAGGCAAGGAAATTCCGATAGATGTTTTCTTTAATAAGATTATTATGGTTCGTGACCGCTTGCGTGTGATGGAACAACGTATTAATGCGCATGATAAACTTACTGAAGAAGATAAAATCAATCTACAGCAATACCTGACGCGTATTTACGGATCACTAACAACCTTCAATGCTTTATTTAAAGAAAGCGACGATTACTTTAAAGGAGAAAAGACGACCTAAGTTATTTTTTATCGAATTCAGGCTGGTATTTTTTATGACGAACTTTAGCTTCAAACCACTGATGAAAGATAATCAGTTCATGACTTCGTGGAATCCATTTGTAATCGGGCTTATCCGATTGCAATAAGAGAAAATCTTTCTTCTTATCGATCCAAGTTTCTTTGAAATCGAATCCGTTCATTGCGAGGTGACGAAGAATTCTAAATATAACGACATCGCGTTTACGAACTGATTTCATTTTAGAAGTTCGTTCGATATGCTTACGCAAACTTTCAATACGCTGATCAGCCAAATCAATCTTATCTGTTGCAAGCGTTAGAAATATTTGCAATAAACGAATTCCGATATTCCATCCCTCCTTTTCATCCTCAATTTCCTTAGTATCCTGTAATTGAAAATTGGATTTTTTATAATCTCCTTGTAAAAACAAAGTAGCTGCTAAAAGATATTTCCTTCTTGATAATTCTTCTTCCGTATTACCAATTAAACCCTCAGCAATAATTTCATTTAATGCCTTATTGCTTTTTGTATAATTACCTAAGTAGATATTTAAAAATGCTAAGGATTCTTTATAGTAATTTTTATCTGAAGGACGCAAGCCAGGGAAACGCAATGCTTCTTCATTACTCTTAACTGCATCAATAAATTTAAAGTTATTCATTTGTGTTGCCGCAAGATTCGTGTAGGCCTCCCCAATTCTTGTAAATTGTTTAAGTGATGGTTGTTCTTCCAAATTAGCTATCAACTCTTGTAATAAAATCTCTGCATCATCATAATTTTCATTAGCATGAAACAACTGTAATTTTAATAGTGCGATATTGTAATAGACATTCCAGCTATAGGATATGCTGTTTTGATTTTCTAATTTCTCAATTGCATTCGACAATTCATCTCGAATATCTTTCCTTATCGTTGATTGGTCTTGATAGGTCCGAATTAGCTTATAAACGAAATATTGCGCTTCATTAAGCGTATTTTTTCGTTGCTGTAAATCTTTCATTTCATCCAACAATTTAATTGGATCGTTGTCAGGAAACAGCGAAGCATTCAATAAAAATTTCAAATTAATAAAGCAAATCCACTCATCATACAACTCAAACTTTTCTGAAAGACTTAATCCTCTTTTAAGGATGCGAATCATTTCCTTATTACTCACGCCCCTTGCTGCTACATTATACGATATCCCAATTAACTTTTTCACTTCCATCAATCCCATGAAATAAGGAGAGTTGGTATCCTCACGATACAGATTTACATCAAGGTAATTGGACTCGTACATTTTCTCTCGAAAACGTTCAACCAGTTTATTAAAAGTTCCCTGCTCTACCTTGGAATTCCCATAGATTTTTTTTTGAATTTCAATTTCTGTTAAGTCATTATCGGCACTTAATAAATCGAATAACTTTAGTGATTTCGATTGAGTCAGGCTAGCATCTTCGTGCAACTCAAGAAACCTACGAAATGTCTTACGTTCATGACTTCTTAAACGTAAAAAGAAACTTTGCGTATTTTTTAAAATTTCATTCATATTGTTTTTAAAATCAAAAAATTATTCTTTCTTTTGTAAGACATTGAATTTTTTATGATAGAATTAATAGTTGCACTTTTAATGAACATTGGATTCGCTTTTAACAGCGATTCATTCCAACAGGATGAAGCCAACACTGTTGTTATAGTTACAGATGAACAAACAGGCCAGTCATATACTTACGGAGGAGTAGGTTCTACTGGTGGTGTTGGAAACTACGAGACTGCTCCAAATATCATTCATTACACACTTCATAAGAACAAGGACGGATCCTACGTCCTAATCAAACGATAATTAAAAGGCATCTTTCGAGATGCCTTTTTTATTTACGCTCAGCAAAGATAGTTTTTAGATACCAAAAAACACCTATTTAATGTATCTATATATCATTTTTTACTTAAATTAAAAGTATTGTATTTCAATTAGATAGATTAAATTATTTAAAAAAATGTGAATTATACTGATTTTTCAATTGTACTTAATTTCAAATAATGTCCCTTTTTCTTGTAATATCCTTCTCTACATTTGTTCTTGTAAAGGGCTTTGTTTAACAAAGTAAAATTGTTTTGGCTTTTCTGTGTCACTCGGGTCTCGTTCTAAACGGGACCTTTGTGTTTTATGTTTATCCTATTTTTACCGAATGAATTTGAAAGAAATCAAGTCGTACTTAGACCAGCAATACCTCAAATACAATCAGATTAATTTTATTGAGAACGACCCGATTTTAATTCCGCATTTATACTCCAGAAAAGAAGATATCGAAATCAGTGCGTTCTTTGCTGCCACCTTTGCTTGGGGACAACGAATCACCATCATCAATAAATCAAAATTGTTTTTGTCTTTGATGGACAATGACCCTTACAACTTTATCATACAAGCAAAAGCCAACGATTTAAAACCATTTAAGAAATTTGTCCATAGAACTTTTAATGGCGATGATGCGATTTTCTTAATCAAGCAACTGCAATCGATCTATCAACAATATGGCAGTCTGGAAAACAGCTTTCTTTATTATCATAAATCCGAGGAGTTGCCCGCTACATTAGCGATTTGGAAAAACGAATTACTAAAAACGGCACCAGCACATCATTGTAAAAAACACTTTGGTAATCCTTTGGAAAACTCAACAGCAAAACGACTTTTAATGTTTTTTCGTTGGATGGTAAGAAATGATAAACATGGTGTCGACTTTGGAATATGGAAACAATTTCAGCCATCAGAACTTTATATTCCGCTTGATGTACATACAGGCAACGTTTCGCGAATATTAGGCTTATTAAATAGACCGCAGGACGATTGGAAAGCCGTAGACGAACTAACAACAGCACTACGAAAAATGGATGCAGCAGACCCAATTAAATACGACTTTGCTTTATTCGGTACTGGTGTAGAAGGCGAACTTCAGTTTTAATTATTTCGAATATTGTTTATTGATCTCAGCATCCGAAGGTAATTCTGTTGAGGTATCACTCGATAATTTTGTCCACACCATATACTTCCCTGAACCCTTGCAAGCATAACCAACAATAGTATCGTTAGGTGCAAAATTCAGGCGTTGAAAAATTCTCCATCGCTTGTCCTTTTCCTGAACACCTACTTTTAAATCTAGTTTTTCGGTGTACGTGTTTTTAAGATAAACACGGTAAGTACCTTTCGACTCTATACATTGCAAGCATGACTTCCCCCATTCCGACTTATACTTTACAATATACTTAGCCAAATCATCCTCTTCTAAAAATCCAGAGGTAAGTAGTCCGCCAACTAACATTAATCCGATAAAAAGAATTTTCTTCACTACTTGCAATGGTTGTTTTTTAAAATAATAATCGCTTCCTGATTCCCCATTTTTTTAGAGTAATTCCAATCCTTACAAGCCCCCTCAAAATCGCCTTGCGCCTTCTTTACAAATCCGCGGTTATTATAAGCTTCGTAATTACCTGCATCAAACATAAGGACTTTATTAAAATCATTCATTGCAAGGTTATATTTTTTCAACTTCGAGTAAGCACTTCCGCGTGATAAATAAGCTTGAACGTGGGTGCTATCAAAATTTAAAACTGTATTATAATCATTCAACTCTCCTTCGAAATCACTAACACTCCCCTTCATAAAACCTCTTTTGATATAGGCATTATAATTTAGCGTATCAAAGGATAACGCCTGATC
Source organism: Bacteroidota bacterium (assembly GCA_046052065.1). Classification (GTDB taxonomy): domain Bacteria; phylum Bacteroidota; class Bacteroidia; order AKYH767-A; family OLB10; genus CAINEC01. The sequence continues at coordinate 30,380 of JBJOND010000013.1, forward strand.
CAGTAATTTAATTGCCTCTTGTGGGTGACTTAAACGAAATTGAGCCATAGCCTTATTATAAAACTCATTCGACTTAGCTTTATTCTGAGCTAAACCGGATTGAACTATAAAGGTCAAAAAGAATAAGAAAATACTTCTTAAATTCATCAACTTCATTTAAAAAAGAAAGGTCGCCAAATGACGACCTTTCATAAATTATAGAACTTTTTATTTATCGATGCTAAGTAATTCAACTTCGAAAATTAAAGCTGTATTAGGGCCGATTTTACCACCTGCACCTCTCTCGCCATATGCTAAGTTAGAAGGTAAATAAAGCATCCATTTAGAACCAACAGGCATTAATTGTAAAGCTTCTGTCCATCCTGGAATTACTCCAGTTACAGGGAATGAAGCTGGCTGACCACGATCAACAGAACTATCGAATACAGTTCCATCGATTAATGTTCCATGGTAATGAGCAGTAATTTTATCGTTTAAAGTTGGCTTAGGACCTGTTCCCATTTTCACCACTTTATATTGTAATCCACTAGCTGTAGTAACAACTCCTTCTTTCTTCTTATTATCTTCTAAGAAAGTTTTTCCTTTAGATTCATTTGCTGCACCTTTTTCTTTTTCCTTACCCATCATGTATGTTTGGATAGCTCCTTCGCAAGCTTGAACTGTCATAGCTGGCTTATTAGCGAAGAAATCCTTCATACCCTGAGCCATGATGTCTACATTCACGTCATCTAAATTACCTTGCTTCAAATTGTTTGCGATCGATACGCCAAGGCTGTAGCTAATAGAATCTTTTTCTGTTTTCATATTTGTGTTTGGTTTTTCCTGAGCATTACAAGAAGAAACTACCATTGCTATCACGAAAGCAGGTAGCATTAATTTTTTAAGTGTCATATTGATTTTATTTGGTGGCAAATATAGGAAATACTCTTTTTAGTATTAAACCTCTATAAAAATTAACTTAATTTTATTTTGAATGTTATTTTTCTGATTTCCTAGTTCGAACAAGTTTATCTTTGCCTCACTATGCCCTTTCAATTAACCTCTCAATTTCAACCAACAGGTGACCAGCCGCAAGCAATTGCTCAACTGTCGAAGGGCCTTGAAAAGAACGACTATGCCCAGACGTTACTCGGGGTAACAGGGTCAGGTAAGACATTTACCGTAGCCAATGTTATTCAGAATATTCAGCGCCCAACGTTAATACTGAGCCATAACAAAACATTGGCAGCTCAACTCTATTCTGAGTTCAAACAGTTTTTTCCGAATAATGCAGTTGAGTACTTTGTTTCTTACTATGATTACTACCAGCCAGAGGCTTATATTCCAACTACGAATACTTATATCGAAAAAGACTTAGCTATCAATGATGAAATTGAAAAGCTACGTTTGAGCACTACTACTTCCTTGCTTTCTGGAAGAAGAGATATAATCGTTGTTTCATCTGTATCTTGTATTTACGGTATGGGAAATCCTGCCGATTTTGCGGAGAATATTGTACGTGTTCAAAAAGGACAACGTATTAGCAGAAATGCATTCTTGCATCATTTAGTTACTTCGCTTTATTCGAGGACAACAGCCGAATTTAAAAGAGGTAATTTTAGAGTACAAGGCGATACAGTTGATGTTTTTCCAGCGTATAGCGATTTGGCAGTAAGAATCACTTTCTTCGGAGATGAAATTGAAGAGCTCGCAACCATTGAACCAAGTACAGGAAAGAAATATGAAAAGCATGATCATTTAGCTATTTTCCCTGCGAATATCTTCGTAACTAGTCAAGCGCGACAGCAAGGTGCCATACATACTATACAGGAAGATTTAGTCAAGCAAATTGATTATTTTCATGATATCGGAAAGCATTTAGAAGCAAAACGATTAGAGGATAGAGTCGTTTTTGATTTAGAAATGATTCGTGAACTAGGTTATTGCTCAGGAATTGAAAACTATTCCCGCTATTTTGATGGGAGAGGCCAGGGTGCGAGACCATTTTGTTTGATAGATTATTTTCCAGATGATTTTTTATTGGTTATTGATGAAAGCCATGTAACGGTACCGCAGATACGCGCAATGTATGGAGGCGACCGTTCTCGAAAAGTCAACCTGGTTGAATATGGTTTTAGACTTCCATCAGCTATGGATAACCGTCCGCTAAAGTTTGAAGAATTTGAAAGCCTGATTAACCAAGTGATTTTTGTAAGTGCTACACCAGCCAACTATGAGCTCGAAAAATCAGAAGGTGTCATCGTAGAACAAGTAATACGACCTACAGGATTACTAGATCCTCCGATTGAAGTTCGTCCTGTAACTAACCAGGTTGATGATTTACTGGAAGAGATTGCAAAAACGATTCAGAAAAAAGAACGTGTTTTAGTAACCACACTGACTAAACGAATGGCAGAAGAATTGGCAAAATACTTAACCAAGCTGGATATCCGCTGCCGATATATTCATTCAGAAGTGGAAACGTTGGAACGAATTGAAATATTACAGGAATTAAGAGCAGGAATCATCGATGTTTTAATCGGGATTAACTTATTGAGAGAAGGATTAGATTTACCAGAGGTATCATTAGTAGCAATTTTAGATGCTGACAAAGAAGGTTTCTTACGATCTAATCGATCTTTAACGCAAACTGCAGGACGTGCAGCAAGAAATTTAAATGGAAGAGTAATTATGTATGCTAATAAAATTACAGATAGCATGCGATTAACCATTGATGAAACGAACAGAAGACGAGAAAAGCAAATGAAATACAATAAGGACAATGGCATCACTCCAACTGCCCTTAATAAGTCTCTAGAATCTTCGTTCAACTATACAGCACAAGAGTCGAGGAATAACAACATCAAAGCATACTATGAAAATGATGTGATGAATATTGCTTCCGATCCTGTAATACAATACATGACTAAAGAGCAATTAGACAAAACAATTTCGGAAACGAAAAAGAAAATGGATACTGCTGCTAAAGAATTAAACTTTATCGAAGCAGCTAAATATCGCGATGAACTATTTGCATTAGACCAAGTAAAGAAAGAAAAATTTAATTAAGCAGATGACACCTGTCCTTATTTTAAGCACGATTATTTTTTTTATTACCAGTCTTGTTGGCTGTTTGATATTGACATTGTCATCTAAAAGATTAGAAGAAAAAAATCTTAAACCTGCAATTATCATCCATTTTGTTCTAGGAATAATTGTATTGCTTTTTACTTTTTTAAATGGAAATATTGAAAAAACAAATCTCGCTTTTTATTGTAGCGGACTATTACTTTCAGGAATAATTATTAGAAAGAATTATCATTCATTATTAAAGATTTATTTCGGATTATTCCTTTCACTCGTTCTTTTTTTCGTTTATTCACCTTCCCTACTCGCCTATTTCGTTACAGGGAATTACAACAAGGTAAAGTCGCCACAAACAATTATTTTAAAAGACAATATCTACCTAGCAGAACAGCAATCGATGTTAGGATTAAGTAATGAATTTACTACTTACAAAGTCTATAAAAAAAATGGACTCTATAAAAAAACATTATTGCGCGATATTGATTTCGGAGGTAAAATAGACAGTCTTCAATTAATAAACTTTACGGACGATACTTTAATTATAAAAGGATTTTTAAACAAAAGAGATACAACGTTATTTAAAAAACCTGGAATATTTAAAAAAGGGGACGTTCGAATAATAAAAAACAATTAGCATCGAATAGTTATAATTATTAACTTGCATTAAAATAAAAACAATGAAAAAAACTTTTGCCATTTTAGGATTCATTTTCTTAAGTAGTCTTTCATTCGGACAAATTAATACAACTGAAATATGGTTAATTGATTTGATACAAACGGAAGAAAAAGTAACTGCTAAAAATGAAATTAGAGTCACCAACAATGATTACTACGATAATCAACCTTGCTTTTCAAAAGATGGAAGTATGATCTGGTACGCAAGTATGCCTGATACTACCCAAAGCGACCTTTTTAGTTATAATCTTAAACTGAAAGAGACGAAGCAAGTAACTAATACTCCTGAAAGTGAATATCAACCTTTCCCTATTCCGTTTTATAAAAGCAAGCTTTCAATTGTTCGAGTAGATGCCGATGGAGCACAGCGCTTTTATGAAATTGAGATGGATGGTTCTGAACCAGCAACGTTATTGCCTAATGAAGATTCTGTTGCTTATTACTGCTGGATGAATGATACCACACTTGGAACTTATATGCTAAATGGTGCAGGTGGTGCTTTGCATCAATTTGATTTAATTCCACAGCAATCGATTTTAATTATGCCGAATGGCGGTTTTGGAAGATGTCTTGCAAAAATTCCAGGTTCTGATAATTTAAGTTTTGTAAAGTTTAACGCTGATAAAAAAGTGTACTTAATGAAGTTTGATTTTATAGAGCAATCGCGCGAAATCATTATTGAAATGCCTGCCGGAGTGGAAGATTATGCATGGGCGCCTGATGGAAAAATTTATTTAGGTAATAAAGGAAAATTATTTTATTACGATGTAAAATCAGAAACTGGCAGGTGGTCTGAAGTAGCTGATTTTTCAAAGACCATTGGCAATTTCTACAGAATGGCAATAAGTCCGAAAGGAGATAAAATAGTTGTCGTATCATACAAAGGAGAACGACCATAAACTGATTAGTGAAAAGCAATTCTCATTTTGAATTTGTAATCGCGGGACAAGGTCTAGCGGGAAGTATTCTTGCTTGGTATTTAACAAAAGCAAATAGAAGAGTTCTTGTCATTGAAGATTCTTCGCTTCAAAGTGCAACCTCGGTTGCATCTGGATTAATGCATCCCGTTACTGGCAGACGCATCGTAAAATCTTGGAGAGCAGACGAGTTTATCCCGAATGCCGTTAAGCTATATCAGAACATAGAGCAAGAGCTTAATACTCGCTTTTTTTACAATACGCCCATTCTAGAAATTTACCACGACCATGGTAATAGAAACGACTGGATGAACAGAAGCGTGACAAGTGGCATTCGAGAATTTATTGGTACCGATTATAACGCTAACGAATTACCGCAATCATTGAATGCGCCATTAGGAGCTTTGGAATTAAAACATACAGGATGGTTGAACGCTACTCAATTCAAGAATGATATAAAAAAGTGGCTTCAAGAAAACAATGCTTATTCGGAAGGAACTATCGATTATCACTCGTTAGGAAAGACTGAAAATCATTTTCAATATCAAGATATTTCTTTTGAAAAATTAGTTGATTGCAGAGGATATTACAGTATGCTTAGCAAATCATGGAATTACCTACCATTCAATCCTGCAAAAGGTGAAGAGATTGTATTTACTTCGGATGCTGACCTTTGGAAAGATTTTATTTATCATAATACATTTAAAATAATTCCATCGGGGAATAATGAATTTCGTTTTGGCGCAACCTACAGCTGGAATGACACCAGCAATGAAATTACTTCTGAAGCTCGAGAAAAGCTTGTCAACGGATTAGCATCACTGTTAGAAGCGCCATTTACAGTAACAGCACAACGTGCGGGAATTCGACCAGCAACAAAAGACCGTAGGCCATTAATGGGCGAACATCCAATCGAAAAAAATCATTTTATCTTTAACGGACTAGGTTCAAAAGGAATAAGTGCTGCACCTACACTCGCAAAAGAGATGTTTGATTTTCTTTTGAAAGAAGAAAAAATCAATCCTGAATATTCTCTAGAACGATTTACTTTTCCAGGCTATTAATTCGTTGTAGTAAAGTTGGATGCGAATAATACAAAAACACATACGCTGGATGCGGTGTTAAGTTTGTTAAGTTATCCTTCGATAATTTTTTCAAAGCTTCCATTAGAGGTGTAGCACCAAATGTTTCTTTCGCATAATTATCTG
>JBJOND010000014.1:0-36147 GCA_046052065.1 Bacteroidota bacterium
TACTTTACGTCTAGCAAAATAATGCTACCCAATTTAGTCTTATTTAAATCGTTCTTTATACAGAAAAGTTCAGAGGCTTTTCAAAGCGTGGAATAAAGCGACCCCAAAAAGGTCGCTTTATTATTTTCAGTAATTTTGCGCCTCTGTATTATGGCTAAATATCCCGAACACAAACAACTAAATTTGCCCGCTGTCGCTGATGATGTACTTCAGTATTGGCAAGATAAAAGCATTTTTGAACGCTCTGTTTCTGAGCGTGAAGGCAAACCAGCGTATACTTTCTACGAAGGACCTCCCTCTGCAAACGGATTACCTGGTATTCACCACGTAATGGCGCGAAGCATAAAAGATATTTTTTGTCGCTATAAAACACAAAAAGGATTTCAGGTAAAACGTAAAGGCGGTTGGGATACACATGGTTTGCCAATTGAAATCAGCGTTGAGAAAACATTAGGAATTACCAAGGAAGATATCGGCAAGAAAATTTCCATAGAGGATTATAACAAAGCCTGTCGTAAGGAGGTAATGAAGTATAAATCTGTTTGGGACGATCTTACCCGTAAAATGGGTTATTGGGTTGATCTGGAATCGCCTTATATCACTTTCGAAAATAATTATATAGAAACTTGCTGGCATTTACTGAATGAACTTTACAAAAAGGATTTATTGTATAAAGGGTATACGATACAGCCTTATTCACCAGCCGCTGGTACAGGACTCAGTTCGCACGAACTTAACCAGCCTGGTACTTATAAAATTGTGAAGGACACAACCATTGTCGCGCAGTTTAAAACCATCGAAAATGACAAGAGTAAGTTTTTATTTGAGAAGGCAAATGCTCCCGTTTATTTCCTTGCCTGGACAACTACTCCTTGGACGCTTCCTTCAAATGCTGCATTAGCTGTTGGACCTGAAATCAATTATGTTTTAGTTCAAACTTTTAACCCATATACTTTCGAGCCCGTTTGTTTAGTACTTGCAAAGGATTTATTATCGAAACATTTTAATTCGAAGAATGCTGAATTAACGCTTGAAGAATATGTAAAAGGTAATAAAGCTATTCCTTTTAAAGTGATAGATGAGTTTAAAGGTAAAGCCTTGCAGGATGTTTCATACGAGCAACTAATGGCGTATGTGCAACCAGAAGGAAATGCTTTTCGAGTAATTACTGGCGATTTTGTTTCCACTGAAGATGGAACAGGTATAGTGCATATTGCTCCTACTTTTGGTGCCGACGATTTTCGCGTGGCAAAGCAGCATAATGTGCCAGCAATCATGGTGCAGGATGAGAACGGTAAACCAGTGCCGTTAGTAGATAAACAAGGTCGCTTTGTTGAAGAGGTTTTTGATTTTGCATTAGAGTATGTGAAAGAAGAATACCTGAACGAAACAGAAAAGGAAGAAGCTCGTGAGAAACAAGGACGTGATAAATATTTATCTGTTGATGAGCGTATCTCCATTAAATTGAAAGGAGAAAATAAAGCATTTAAAGTAGAACGTTACGAGCATACATACCCACATTGTTGGAGAACAGATAAGCCAATTTTGTATTATCCGCTCGACTCTTGGTTTATTAAAACTACCGCTTGTAAAGAGCGAATGATTGAGCTTAATAAAACCATCAATTGGAAACCTGAAAGTACAGGTACTGGTCGTTTTGGAAATTGGTTAGATAACCTTGTTGATTGGAATTTATCCCGCTCACGTTATTGGGGAATTCCTTTGCCAATCTGGAGAAGTGAAGATGGAGAAGAAAAATGCATTGGCTCAATTGCAGAACTAAAAAGTGAATTAGATAAAGCAGTTGCAGCAGGAGTAATGGATGCTGAAAAAATGAAAGCGTTAAATCCTGATAGCCCTGAGTTCGATTTGCATCGTCCGTATGTAGATCATGCAGTATTGGTGTCTTCTACAGGATTACCGATGCACCGCGAAACTGATTTGATTGATGTGTGGTTTGATAGTGGAGCAATGCCGTACGCTCAATGGCATTTTCCATTCGAGAATAAAGAAATTTTTGAAAAAGCATTTCCAGCAGATTTTATTGCAGAAGGTGTTGATCAAACACGAGGATGGTTTTTCACTTTACATGCCATTGCAGTAATGCTATTTGATAGTGTTGCATTTAAAAATGTTGTTTCAAACGGGTTAGTGCTTGATAAAAATGGCAATAAAATGTCGAAGCGTTTAGGCAATGCCGTCGATCCTTTTGAAACGTTGGAAGCATATGGCCCTGATGCAACTCGTTGGTACATGATCAGCAATGCCCAGCCTTGGGATAACCTTAAATTTAATAAAGAAGGAATAGGCGAAGTACAGCGAAAGTTCTTTGGTACACTTCATAATACGTATTCTTTCTTTGCGCTCTATGCAAACATCGATGGATTTAATTTTTCTGAAAAAGAAATTCCGTTGGAAGAACGAACAGAACTTGATCGTTGGGTATTGTCCTTGTTGAATTCGTTAGTAGCGGATGCGGATGACTGTTATAACGACTACGAACCTACGAAAGCAACTCGCTTGATTACTGATTTCGTGACGGAGCATTTAAGTAATTGGTATGTACGATTAGGTCGCCGCCGTTTCTGGAAAGGTGAATATACAACCGATAAAATTGCAGCTTATCAAACATTGTATACATGCTTAGATACCATAGCTCGTTTGATGGCGCCTGTCGCACCTTTTTATGCTGATCGGTTATTCCGTGATTTAAACTTTACTTCAGGTAAGGATAAAAATGAAAGTGTTCACCTAGCTGATTTCCCGGTGAGTGATGCTACTATCATCAATAAAGAACTGGAAGCGCGCATGCATTTGGCCCAAGATATTTCATCAATGGTTTTAGCTTTAAGAAAGAAAGTGAATATCAGAGTACGTCAGCCATTACACCGAATTATGATTCCTGTAAGTGATCAGGACTATAAAAACAGAATTGAAGCAATTCGCGATTTAGTATTAAGCGAAGTGAATGTTGAGGCTTTGGAATATATGTCGGATGATAATTCCATTCTGGTAAAAAAGGTAAAGCCCAACTTCAAAGCGCTAGGTCCTAAAATAGGAGGACTAATGAAGCAGTTAGCAGCCACTGTTGCAGAACTAAGCCAAGAACAAATAGCGCACTTAGAAAAAGAAGGGATGCTACCTTTACATTTTGGTGAAGTTATCTTTGATTTATTGTTATCGGATGTGGAAGTTTTAAGTGAAGATATCCCTGGATGGCAAGTAGCTAATCAAGGTCGTTTAACAGTAGCATTAGATATTACAATCTCTGAAGAGTTGAAAGAGAAAGGGTTAGCGCGTGAAGTAATTAATCGTATTCAGAACTTGCGTAAGGATAATGGCTACGAAGTAACCGACCGAATCACTGTTAAAATGGAGGCTCCTGATAACTTAAAAGGTGCTATATTGAACAATTTCGATTATATTCGCAGCGAAATTTTGGCTAACGAATTCGAGTTTACAACTAATTTATCGGACACCAGTGCAATTTCCGTTGAGGTTGATGAAGACCTTAACGCATTAGTATTAGTTAATAAAGTATAGTTATGGCAACAAAGAAACCAGCATCAAAGACTAAAAAAGCACCTGCTAAAAAGGTGGTGAAGAAGGCAGCAGCTAAAAAGCCTGCCGCAAAGAAACCTGTGAAGAAAGCTGCACCAGCTAAAAAGCCTTTGGCTAAAAAGTCTTCTGCTAAAAAAGTAGTTGCAAAAAAAGCATCAGCAAAGAAGCCAGTTGCAAAAAAAGCATCAGCAAAGAAGCCAGTTAAAAAGGCGGCTCCTGCAAAAAAAGCAACAGCGAAAAAAGTTGTTGCAAAGAAAGTTACCCCAGCTAAAAAGGTAGTAGCTAAAAAGGCTGCTCCAGCGAAAAAAGTGGTTGCAAAAAAGGCTGCACCAGTAAAAAAAGTGATTGCCCAAAAAGTAACTCCAGCTAAAAAAGTAGTAGCGCCTGTTAAGCCAGTAGTAGCAAAAAAAGTTATTGCGGCAAAACCAGTTGAAGTAAAAAAAGCAGCACCAGTGAAGCCAGTTGTGAAGGCAACACCTGCTCCAGTTGCGAAGCCGGTTCCTGCACCTGTTGTTAATACTGCTCCACCAGTAAAAGTAGTACCAACTGAAAAATTACGTTATCCAGATGCTGAATTAGAAGAATTCCGCACATTAATCACATCAAAGTTAGTTGCTGCTCGTGCTGAGTTAATAAACTTGCAAGCGCAAATTATCAATGCGAACGAAAATGGTACTGATGATACAGGTTCATCATTCAAAATGTTAGAAGATGGTTCTGATACATTAGCAAAAGAAGAAGCAGCTAATCTTGCAGCACGTCAGAAAAAATTTATTGAACAATTAGAAGCCGCGTTAATTCGCATTAAGAATAAGACCTATGGCGTATGCCGAGTAACCGGTAAGCTTATTCCTAAAGAGCGTTTACGTGCAGTTCCTCACACTACGCAAAGTATGGAGGCAAAATTACAGCAATACAAAGATTAATAACGCAGAGTAAAACAATAGGGACGGTGGAAGCCGTCCCTTAATTATTATATAGTGTGATGAAGAAGCCGTTACTGTTAATCATAGGTATTTTACTTTTAGACCAGATTGTAAAGTTTTGGGTTAAAACCCATATGTATCTCGGAGAAGAAATTCGTTTTGCCGATTGGGCCATAATTCATTTTACGGAGAATAACGGAATGGCGTTCGGTATGGAATTCGGAGGAGAATATGGGAAAGTGTTTTTAACTTCTTTCCGATTGCTTTTTGTTATTGCCATCTTTTTTTATTTGAAAAAGGTAGTACACGAGAAGGCTAATAAGTTATACATCTATTGCATTGCTATGGTTATTGCTGGTGCTACAGGAAATATTATCGATAGTGTTTTTTATGGTAAATTTTTTAATGGAAGTGAATTTCAAATTGCTTCATTTATGCCTGAGCAAGGTTATGCATCATGGATGCATGGAAGAGTAGTGGACATGTTTTATTTCCCAATTCTTAGCGGACATTTCCCTTCTTGGTTTCCTTTATGGGGAGGCGATGAATTCGTTTTCTTTCGACCCGTTTTTAATGTGGCTGATGCGAGTATATCCGTCAGTGTTATATTGATGATTCTTTTTCAAAAGCGAATTTTCAACTTAGAAAATATTCAAGAGTCGAATGAGCCTCAACCTGAAAATAAGGAAGAGTCAATGACATCAGAAGAAGCTTAGTTTATTAATTCTTCAATTTTACTTTTTACCTCATCAATCGTAATTCTTTTCATGCAAGGTAGTTCTTGCTTGCACCTGATTTGTGTGCACGGATGACAAGGTAAAATATGATGCAGTAATCCCGATTTTTCTCCTAACGGATAAAATGTGTCTGATTGCCCCGGACCAAAAAGTCCTAATGACGGTACTCCACTTAATGAAGCTATGTGTAAAGGCGAGCTGTCGTTGCCAATAAAAAGTTGTGATTGCTCACACAATACTTTGAATGCTCCTAAATTTAATTTTCCTGCAGCACTATAGGTAGTAAAAGGAATCATTTTTTGAACTCGTTCAATTCCCGCTATTTCTGAATTGTCTCCACAAAATAGTATATCTAATCCGTAATTTTCCTTCAGATAAATAGCAGTCGCTGCAAAGCGCTCTTCGGGCCATTGACGCAATACTCTCTTGACTTGTGTGTGAAGTATGGCAAAACGAGTTAATTTGTTTTCAGCAATAAAATCTTTCGCTTGATTAATCTCTAAACCAGATGCGTAAAGCTTTGGTAACTCGAAAGGGAAATCGCCAATGGCAGGTTTAATTATCTGATAAATTGTTTCCGACTCATGGGGCTGCTTTCCTTTGTTTTTAAGTCGTACAGCTCCACGTTCTAATCGATAAGTTGGAGAATTCATTAAAGCATAAAAAATCCCTGCCCATTTCCCTCGTAAATCGATAATCAGGTCGTACTTATTACCTTCAGGCTTATCATCGTTGATCACAAAGTCGATGTTTGGATCATGCTGGATAAGTGCTGAAGCTGCTGGCTTACACCAAACCGTAATCTTTGCTGTTGGATGTTGTTTCTTTAGCAATGAAAAGGCATGGGTCGAATAGCACATATCGCCAATCTCATCCTGACGGATAATTAAAATCGTTTTTAAACTAATATTTCGGATCTTCTTTCCACGATTAATCAGCTTCGAAAGAAGAATCGAAGCCACATTCACAAACTTATCCGGTAGGCCAGGGTGAAACATAAGCGAGTGCGAAAATACGAATTCCGAAGTGACAAAAATTTAAGTTCTAGCTTTAAAAAATCACAATAGCACCTAAATTCAACAAAAAATTCCTATATTTGCGGAGAGATTTCAAAGTTAGATGAGGGGACAACAGTCCCCTCTTTTATTTAGTCTTATGATTGAAAAAGAAAACATTGCATCCTGGGTACAGGAAAAAATTGAAGGAACAGATAACTTTCTGGTAGATATTAAATTATCATCAGGTAAGTTGGTTGTTGCATTGGATAAGCCCTCAGGCATTACGCTGGAGGAGTGTTCGGCTGTTAGCAGACATTTGCTCGAGCAATTGGAACCAACAGGGTTTTTAGAAACGCATGAGGTTGAAGTGGGTAGTCCTGGTATGGATGCCCCATTAGTTGTTCCTCAGCAGTTTTATAGACGAATTGGTCGTGAGTTACGTGTTTACGATAAGTTGGGAAAGGAAATGAAGGGCACTTTATTATCGGCTAATGAATCTGGTTTCGAGTTAAAAGAAATCACATCAAGAAAAGAAAACAAAAAGAAAATTATAAGCGAAACAACCCATCAGTTAAACTATGGTGACATTCGCGAAGCAAAACTGATTATTAACTTTAAAATTAAATAAGTATTAAAATGGAGCATCACGTACTGATAGAATCCTTCTCGGAATTCAAAGAAGTTAAGAACATTGATCGTGCAACCATGATGAGTATCCTCGAAGATGTAATTCGTGGGATGTTACGCAAACGCTATGGCACAGCAGATAATTTTGACGTTATCATCAATATTGATAAAGGTGACTTAGAACTTTATCGTAATCGTGTTATCGTTGAAGATGGCATGGTGGAAGATCCTGTTACCGAAATTGCTTATTCAGAAGCAATCAAAATTGAACCTGATTTTGAAGTGGGTGAAGATTTAACAGAAACGGTGAAGCTTGGAGATTTTGGTCGTCGTGCAGTATTAGCGTTACGTCAGAATTTAGTTGCAAGAATTTCTGAATTGGAAAAAGATGGCGTTTATAGAAAGTATAAAGATCGTGTAGGTGAAATTTTAACTGGAGAGGTATATCAAATCTGGAAAAAAGAAATTTTGATTTTAGATGACGAAGGAAATGAATTGATCCTTCCAAAGAATGAAACTATTCCTGCTGATTTCTTCAAGAAAGGTGATGCTGTTCGCTCTGTAATTCAACGTGTAGAAATGGTGAATAATAATCCTCGTATCATCTTATCACGTACGTCGCCTGTTTTCTTAGAGCGTTTGTTTGAGCAAGAAGTTCCAGAGGTGTTTGATGGATTAATCACTATCAAAAATATAGTACGTGAACCAGGCGAAAGAGCTAAAGTAGCAGTAGAGTCTTACGATGACAGAATTGATCCAGTAGGAGCTTGTGTAGGTATGAAAGGTTCTCGTATACACGGTATCGTTAGAGAGTTGAGAAACGAGAATATTGATGTTATCAACTACACAACAAATCTTCAATTATACATTACTCGTGCTTTAAGTCCTGCAAAAATAACTTCTATTAAATTAGATGATGAAACACACCGTGCTGCTGTTTATATGAAACCAGATCAGGTATCATTGGCAATTGGTAAGGGCGGACATAACATTAAATTAGCAGGTCGTTTAACAGGCTATGAAATTGATGTGTATCGTGATAGTGAAGATGAAGAAGAGGATGTTGATATTGAAGAATTCAGTGATGAAATTGATTCATGGATTATTGATGAGTTAAAGGCAATCGGTTGTGATACTGCTAAGAGTGTTCTTGCAATTACTGTAGAAGATTTAGTGAGTAGAACAGATTTAGAAGAAGAAACAATTCGTGAAGTTGTAAGAATTCTGCGTTCAGAATTTGAATAGTAAATCTCTCCTCGCAGCGAGATAAAATTTGCGAAAAATCAAATAAGGCAATTCCGCCTTGTTATTAAAACAAGAATAATTAATTCGAATGGCAGAAGATAAAGCAATACGCCTCAGTAAAGCAGCAAAAGAACTAAATGTTGGTCTTACGCACGTGGTGGAATTTCTGGAGTCGAAAGGTATTGTGATTGATAGTAATCCTAATACTAAGATTTCCCAGGACGTCTATGCGTTGTTACAAGATACTTACATGCCAGATCGCTTGGCAAAGTTAGATGCTCAGGAAATTACTCGTGAAAAATTGAAACGAGATAATGTAGTTATTGAAGCAACAACATCTAAGCCCGAAGCAAAGAAGGAAGCAGAATCTGATAATGATGATTCTTTGAAGAAAAGTTTAGATGAAATTAAATTAGCCGCTGCAGCAGAAAAGAAAACTGCAAAGAAGAAAGAAGAACCTAAGCCAGAGCCAGAAGTTATAAAGGCAAAGGCTGATGTAGATGCTCCGAAAATTCTCGGTAAAATTGATTTAGATGCAGGCAAGAAGAAATCTAAAAAGAAAGAAGAGCCTGTTGTAGAAAAACCAACTAAAAAGCCTGCTAATGTTGAAGTAAAAGAACAGCCTAAAGCAGAAGAGAAAAAAGTTGAAGAAAAATCTACTCCTACTGAAAAACCAGAGCCAGCAAAGGTAGAAGCAGCTACTCCTGAAGTGACGGAAGTTGTGCCTACACCTGTAGCTACTGTTGAAGCAGCTCCAGTTGTTGAACCTCCTGTTAAAGCTCCAACTAAGGAAGATACTGCTAATTTACCTCCTGAACATATTAGTGTTCGTGTGGAGAAATTAAGCGGACCAAATATCTTAGGTAAAATTGTATTACCAGTAGATCCTCCAAAGAAAAAACCTGTTGCTTCTTCTTCCGACTTTGAATCAGGTCAACGTAAAAGAAAGCGTAAAGAAAAGCCAGGCGGAGGAACAACACCTCAAGGTGGTGGAGCTCCGGGAACTGGTCAACAACGTCCGTGGCAACAAGGTCAACAACGCCCAGGCGGAGATAATCGTCCAGGCGGAGGAAATCGTCCATTTAATAAAGGGGGAAATAAAGGTCGTCCTGCTCCTGCAGCAGCACAACCGAAAGTTGAACCTACCGATAAAGAAATCCAAGATCAAATTAAAGCAACACTTGCCCGCTTAAGTGGGTCAGGTAAATCAAAAGCGTCAAAATTCAGAAAAGAAAAACGCGATTTACATGCAAAGCGACAAGAAGCTTTAGATGATACAACAGATAAAGTAATTAAAGTTACTGAGTTCGTTTCTGCGAATGAGTTAGCGAAAATGTTGAACGTACAAGTGAATCAAATTATCGCAACTTGTATGAGTTTAGGTTTGTTCGTATCCATCAACCAACGTCTCGATGCTGAAACAATTACTGTTGTAGCAGGTGAATTTGGTTATACAGTTGAATTCGTATCAGCTGATGTACAAGAAGCAATTAATGATGATATTGATGATGAAGCTGACTTAGAAACACGTGCTCCAATCGTTACTGTAATGGGTCACGTCGATCACGGTAAGACTTCCCTGTTAGATTATATCCGTAAGGCGAATGTAATTGCAGGTGAAGCAGGTGGTATCACGCAACATATCGGAGCTTATGAAGTAACGCTTGAAAACGGAAGAAAGATTACATTCTTAGATACTCCAGGTCACGAGGCCTTTACGGCTATGCGTGCCCGTGGTGCTAAAGTTACCGACGTAGCAATTATTGTTGTGTCTGCTGATGATAGTGTCATGCCGCAAACGAAAGAAGCGATCAACCATGCGCAAGCAGCTGGTGTGCCTATTGTATTTGCAATTAATAAAATTGATAAACCAGATGCTAATCCTGAAAGAATTAAAGAGCAATTAGCATCGATGAATTATCTTGTAGAAGACTGGGGTGGTAAATATCAGAGTCAGGATATTTCTGCTAAGAAAGGATTAAACGTAGATAAGTTATTAGAAAAAGTATTGCTTGAGTCTGATTTACTTGACTTAAAAGCGAATCCAGATCGTTTGGCAAAAGGAACTGTTATCGAATCTTCACTTGATAAGGGTAGAGGTTATGTAACAACAGTTCTTGTTCAAACAGGAACATTAAAAATTGGTGATGTTGTTCTTGCAGGTTGTTATAGTGGTCGTGTGAAAGCAATGTTTAACGAACGTGGAGGAAAATCTAAAGAAGCAGGTCCTTCGCATCCAGCATTAATTCTCGGTATGAGTGGTGCACCTCAGGCAGGTGATCAGTTTAATGTAATGGATGACGAAAGAGAAGCGCGTGAGATTGCTAACAAACGTTTACAGTTACAACGTGAACAAGGTATTCGTACGCATAAGCATATTACGTTAGATGAAATCGGACGTCGTTTAGCAATCGGAAACTTTAAAGAGTTAAATGTAATTGTGAAAGGTGATGTGGATGGTTCAGTAGAAGCATTAGCCGATTCATTATTGAAATTATCGAATCCTGAAATTCAGGTGAACGTAATTATGAAAGGTGTTGGTCAAATTTCTGAATCAGATGTGAACTTAGCATCTGCATCGAATGCGATCATCATCGGATTCCAGGTTCGTCCTTCTGTAAGTGCTCGTAAGCTTGCAGAGAATGAAGAAATCGATATTCGTTTATATTCTATCATTTACGATGCAATCAACGAAGTGAAAGCAGCGATGGAAGGAATGCTTGCTCCGGAATTTGAAGAGAAAATTACTTGTAACGTACAGGTACGTGAAACATTCAAGATTCCGAAAGTGGGCACGATTGCAGGTTGTATGGTGTTAGAAGGTAAGATCAACCGTAATACACAAATTAGAGTTATTCGTGACGGAATCGTTGTTCATAGCGGTGAACTTGCTTCGTTAAAACGATTTAAAGATGATGCGAAAGAAGTTCAGGCTGGTATGGAGTGCGGATTAAATATCAATAAGTTTAATGATATTAAAGAAGGTGATATTATTGAAGGCTACGAACAAGTTGCAATAAAACGAACGCTTGCTTAAAATTAGTTTAGTAATTATCTAATGATAAGGAGAAGCGTATTCTATTGAGTACGCTTTCTCTTTTTTAAATAACATTCCTGATTTAATATTGTAGTTCCCATATTTAGTAACCTAAAAATTAAAATGATGAAAAAACTATTACTCTCAATCTTAGTTTTATGTTCAATTGGTTCATTAAAATCATTTGCCGGAGTAGGCGATACAACCGTTGTTCAAGCTTTTACTTTTAATTCGCCACAAAGAGCATGGTTTGTTTTCCCTTCGGATACTTTAAATGTTGAGAAGATTTTAATGCTCTATACACTCAAGTGTAATCCTGCTCAATTCCCCGAGTGCGGAGAATGGGATTATCTAACTAATACTTATGTGTATAAGCATACCGGATTAATCGATAGTACGTTGAGATCTCAGAACTTATATTTGGTCAATGGAGGAAACTTCTCATCATTTACTTATTCAAATACTCCAACCTATACGCATAATACGCATTGGGATTATTTTATCAATCACTTAGCAACAACGTCACTTAATACGTATACAGTTGCTGGAGGTAGTACATCTGCAAATCATCCCTTCGGAACAGCTAATAATTTATCAAAGTCACAGTATCTGTGGCGCGCATCTGAACTAACGGCTGCGGGTATGGGTGCAGGTAATATTACAGGATTGAATTTTTATTTGCAAAACGTAGGTTCGCCTTTTAACAAGCTTACTATCCGAATGAAAATGGTTACTGCAGATACTATTACTGCTGCTACAGCAGGCAATGCAGGTTTTACAACTGTATATAGTAAAGGACATGATTTTGCACCGAACACTGCGGGATGGAGAAATATTCAGTTAACTAATTCATTTAACTGGGATGGTGTATCTAACTTGATAATTGAAGTGTCTTTTGATAATGCAAATACTGGTGTAGATAATATAGTACAGTCTGTTGTAACAAGTTTTAAGTCGGGAGTTACCACTGCATCTAATGATCGCACGCTAAAAACGCATTATGCTTCATATGTTGAAGTACCTGTTAATCCTGATTTAGCAGCTATCGATTCATTTATTACTGTTTCTTTCTGGGCTTACGGCGATGCAGCCTTACAACCAATGGATGGTACAACATTCGAAGCTGTTGACTCAAGTGGTAATCGTATTATAAATTCTCATACGCCATGGTCTGATTCAAAAGTATATTGGGATGCTGGTAATTTAGGTACGAGCTATGATCGTATTTCAAAGTCGGCAACTGCAGCTCAGATTAAAGGTCAATGGAATTACTGGACATTTACCAAAAACTGTGTAACTGGATCAATGAAAATTTTCTTGAATGGTGCTACATTCTTTACTGGTGGCGGTAAAACTAAATTAATGGCTGGCATCGATAAATTCAGAATAGCTAAAGGTAATTGGAATGGTTCTCTTGCTTATAGTGGAAGAATAGATGAGTTTGCTGTTTTTAATGTGGATTTGCCACAGGCGACTATTCAGCAGTTTATGAATAAAAAAATTAATGCTTCTCATCCTTACTATAATAACTTAGTTGCTTATTACAACTTTGATGATGGAAATTATTTTACTGCTGGAGATGCGTCTCCAATGAATCATGGACCAGCTTATTTTAGTTTAGGTGCCGATAATCCGTTGAAATCAGCAGCTGAAATTAACTTTGGATGGAATGAGACTACTGTTCGTCCAAATTTATCTTTTGAACAAGGCGTATATACGTCACAGTTAGATTCAGTTTTTGTACTTGACTCAGTGATGAATCCTCCAACACAAATTGTAGCGTACCTCGACACAATTAATAATGTAGGTATGCCAACAGATACAATGGTGGTTTGGCCATTAGGCTACACGAATTTTATTTATACACCGCAAGGACAAATGATTGATTCAACGATGACACCTGCGGATGGAACAATTAACCAAAGTGTTTATACCTACTATACTTATTCTCCTAATATTATTCGCTATGAATTGGGTCGTTACATTACTCCTTATGGTAATGGTTTAAGTTTAGGTAGTGGCTGGACATGGACCTTTGATGTGAGTGATTACAGAACTTTGTTAAAGGATAGTGTAGATATGTCTGCAGGTAACTGGCAGGAATTGTTAGACGTAAAGTTTTTATTTATAGAAGGAACACCTCCTCGTGATGTTCTTGGAATTAGAAATCTTTGGAATGGTAATTTTAATTACGGAATTGCAAGTAATCCAATTGATAATTCTTTACAAGCGCTTACTGTCGACTTAGAGCCTAATGCTGTAAATGCTCGATGGAAATCCCGCGTAACAGGTCACGGAATGGATTCGCCAGGAAACTGTGCAGAGTTTTGTCCGAAAAATCATTATTATAAAGTAAACGGAACAACGCGTTATACTAAATTAGTATGGAGAGATAACTGTGATTATAATCCCCTTTATCCGCAAGGTGGAACTTGGGTTTACGATCGTTCGAACTGGTGCCCTGGTGCTGAAGTATGGACCTACGATTGGGAGATATCTAACTTTATTACACCAGGAACTTCATTTACGTTAGATCATGATGTGCAGGCATACACACAAACTTCGGGTTGGGATTATTATCAAATCGAAGATCAATTAGTAAGTTATGGTGCTCCTCATTTTACCAATGATGTAGCTATAGAAGATATACTTGCTCCAACTACTAATCAAATGTGGTTGCGTAAGAATCCTGTTTGTTCTTCGCCTATAATCAAAATTAAAAATACTGGTTCAGCTACGTTAACTTCAGCAACAATAACTTACGGTTTAGTAGGTGCTGCTCCTACCGTTTATAATTGGACGGGCTCAATTCCATTTCTACAATCAGCAACGATAACGTTACCTAATTTCAATTGGATAGGAGGCGCTACTAAATTTTATGCCTACGTAAGTAATCCAAATGGAGTAACTGATCAATATGCTCCTAATGATACAATGCGATCTAACTTTGTTTATCCTAGTGCAACACCTTCAACATTTGTAATCGAATTAAAAACGAATAGTGTTCCAAGTGAAAACAGCTACACAGTAAAAGATGAAAATGGAAATATTGTTTTATCGAGAAGTAATCTTGCAGCAAATACGTATTACAACGATACACTTAATTTACCAAGTGGATGTTACCGATTTGAATTACTTGATTCAGGTGAAGATGGTTTAGCATGGTGGGCAAATACAGCACAAGGTACTGGCTATGTCCGATTTAAAAATACGATGGGTAATGTGATGTACAATTTCAATTCTGATTTTGGTGGACAAGTTTATAAGCAGTTTACAGTTGGTATTGCAACAGGCGAAGAAGAATTTTTGTTAACGAATGTTACTAACCTTAACGTCTATCCGAACCCTTCTGAATCTATGGTGTACATCGATTATAATTTAACTAATCGTAATGATGCATCAATTGAAGTTTTAGATTTAATGGGTAAGATGATTTACTCATCGAAAGACGAAAATGTAACAGCAGGAAATAGAGTAGTAGATATGTCTGAATTTAGTAACGGCGTTTATTTCGTTCGTTTGATTTCAGGTAATCAGCAAATGACAAAGAAATTAATCATTAAAAAATAAAATCAATAAATTAAAAACAGTATGAAAAAGATAGCAGTACTCTTAATTGGGTTTGTGATTTCCGTAGGTCAGTTGCGTGCTGACGAAGGCATGTGGCCTCTTATTATGATTCAACAATTGCAGGACAGTATGCAAGCGCGTGGATTAAAACTAACAGCTGATGATATTTATAATATCAATAAAGCTTGTGCTAAAGATGCGGTAGTGCGATTAATGTCGAAGCAAAACAGAATGTTCTGTACAGGAGAAATTATCAGTAGCGAAGGGTTGTTTTTAACAAATCACCATTGTGGTTATGGTGCTATTCAAGAGCTAAGTACCAATGAAGATAATATTTTAGCAAATGGCTTCTGGGCGAAAAACAAAGGCGAAGAAAGAAAAGCTAATTTTAATATTGGCTTACTTTCTAAAGTAGAAGATGTTACTTCAAAAATGTTAGACAGTATTAGTCTTACAATGGATGAAGCAGCTCGTGCTAAAGCAGTAACTGAAAAACTTAATAAACTTCAGGCTTCATTAAAAGAGGCATTAGGGGCTGATAAAGACAACTATGTTGTTGAAGTAGTTCCTTTTTATGCAGGGAATAAATTTCTTGCGATGTATTATATGGTTTACAAAGACATTCGTTTAGTTGGTACTCCTCCAGAAAATATTGGAAAATTTGGTGGTGAGACTGATAACTGGATGTGGCCACGTCATACAGCTGATTTTAGCATGTTCCGTATTTATGCAAATGCAGATAACAAGCCGGCAGATTATAACGCAAGCAACAAACCATACAGCCCGTTACATTTCTTCCCAATTAATATTCAAGGTAAAAATCCTGAAGATTTTGCAATGATCATGGGATACCCAGGAAGAACTCAGCGTTATACTTACAGTAAAGGAATTCAGTATTTCGCTTCTAAAGAACGTCCAATGCGTGTTAAAGTTCGTCGTGATGTGTTAGATGTTTATGAAGAGTTTATGCATGCAGATCCTAAAATCAAATTAATGTATGCTGACAAATTCGCAGGATTAAGTAACTATTGGAAGAAGTTCATGGGTGAAGCATCTGCGCTTCCTCAACAACAATTATTTGAGAAAAGAAAAGCAGAAGAAGATAAATTGAAAGCATGGATTGCAGCTAACAACAAAGGTGCAATGTATAATGAAATGTTCAGTTTATATGATCAGGCTTATGCGCAGCAAGAAAAGTATGGTTTATACAGCGTGTACTTTCAGGATGGAGTGAGCAACTCACAACCAATGGTGTTTGCTTTAGGACTTTCAAAGTTAGAAGCTATGTTAAAAGATAAATCTAAATCGGCAGAAGCTAAAAAAGTAGCTGATGATATGATGAAAGAATTAGATGAACAATACAAAGAGTATTTTGATCCAATTGAAGTAAAGGTTTTAGCTACGGTTTTAAAGCATTTAACAGAAGATTTAGATCATGCGAATCTTCCAAAAGAATTAGTTGATCTTTCTGTAAAATACAATAAAGACTACTCGAAAATGGCATCTGAATTATATGCTAAATCATTCTTAACTTCTAAGGACAAGATGAAAGCATTTTTGGCTTCGCCTTCTGCAAAGAAAATGAGTAAGGATATGATTTATGTAATCGCAAATGCGTACATGAATAAAATGAATGTAGATATGCGTCCGATTTCAATGGAAATCAACAGTAAGTTGAGTCGTGCAAATCGTTTGTTCCAGGCAGCAATGTTAGAAATGGATAGCAAAAAATTATATTCTCCTGATGCAAATGGTACAATGCGTCTTACTTACGGACGCGTGTTACCGTACAACGCTAAAGATGCAGTTTCATATAAAGAATTTACTACATCAAAAGGTATCCTTGAAAAATACACACCTGGCGACATTGAATTCGATGCTCCAAAGAAATTAGTTGATATGTTAAAAGCTAAGGACTTTGGTCAATATGCAGATAAGGATGGAGAGTTGCATGCTTGTTTCTTAACAGATAACGATATCACAGGTGGTAATTCAGGTTCTCCGGTAATCAATGGTAGAGGAGAGTTAATCGGAACTGCTTTCGATGGTAACTGGGAGGCAATTGCAAGTGACTTTGGGTTTGATGCTAATTTGCAAAGAACAATTTCATTAGATATTCGCTATACGTTATTTATCATGGATAAATTTGGTGGTGCAGGATACTTGTTAAATGAAATGAAGATTGTGAAGTAATTTCAATTCGAGATAAATGTAAAAGGCTGCATGAAAATGCAGCCTTTTATTTTATTCCCATTTTGTTAAACCAGTCGGACGCTGACTTCTCGTACGTACTTATTTTTTCTTCCGATAACTTGTTTGTTAAACTAACCATCATGGACATACGCGGATTTTTCGCAAAAGCATTTTTGTGTTTGATGATGAATAGCCAATATAAAGCATCCCATACTTCGCACCAAGGGCCTTTCGAATAGTTGCTCATTTTTAAAATATAGTTTGAGCCAGAAATGTAGGGTTTTGTGCTCATCAATCCTGCATCTGCATACTGACTCATTCCGTATACATTTGGCACCATCACCCAATCGTATGCATCAACAAATAATTCCATAAACCAACGATACACTTCATCCGGATCAAATTCGCATAGTAACATAAAGTTACCTACTATCATTAGTCGCTCGATATGATGCGCGTATCCGTGTCCATTAACTTTGTTTATTACATCATCAATAGGTGTTATGCCGGTGGTTCCATTGTAAAATGATGCTGGAATTTTTCTGGTGTATTGAAAATGATTGTTCGTTCGCTGAAATACTCCTTTGTGCGTGTAAACAACACGAATAAATTCACGCCATCCTAAAATTTGACGGACAAAACCCTCAACAGAATTAACAGGTAAATTTCTTTTATTGAATTCTTCAATAGTTCTATCTAAAATGTAATCAGGATTTATTAATCCGATATTTAACATTGGCGTTAATATACTGTGAAATAAAAACGATTCACCTTCAACCATTGCATCTTGATAAATACCATAATTATTTAAGCGTTCATTTAAAAAAGTATCGAGCCATTTTTTACTTTCTTCAAATGTTATAGGATATAAAAGTTCATCTGCTTTTCCAGGATTATTTACAAAGTTAGTGTTCACATAATTCAGGGCCTCTTGAATAAGTGCGCTGCTTTTTATTTTCGGTAATGCATGAACGATAGTCCCTGCAGGCATCTTTTTTCTATTCTCGGAGTCAAATGTCCATTTGCCGCCGGTTGGCTTATCATTGTCTAGTAAAATCGAAAACTGTTTTCTGAAGTGAATGTAAAAATCGGTTAAGAAAAATTTGTTCTTTGATTTTAAATATTCATCACTATTATTTTTTGAAATTATAAAATTGGGGCTATCGCACCAATTGATTTTAATGGAGTATTTATTGGCAAATCGATTTAATCTTCTTTCTAGCAAATAATCATTTACTTCTGCTATGTAAATTTGGTTAATTGATTTTTCGTTAAAGAATTCAAACAACTCTTCTAGATTTGATCTTGGTGAGTTGCTTTCAATGTATTGAATATTATAATCTTTCTCCGATAAATGAGCAGCATAATATTTCATAGTTGCCCTGTGGTAGGCAATTTTGATTTTGTGAAAATTGAAATGCTTGAAGAATAAATCATCTTCTAGAATGAAAACATCCCTGCTGATGTTTAATGCTGGATGATTTTCATATAGCTGATGCGGAAAGATGATGCTTACGGAATTCACATTATCAGAACAACAAAGTATAATGTTTGTTTTCTAATTCTGATATTTCAATTATGAGAATAAAAATTCAGTTTGTTTGTTGGATCTGGATTTTTCAATCTAGTTGGCAGTAGCGAATCAATAAAATCGCAAAAAGTTGAATTAAGAGGAACTACGAAGTATGTTACAGCACAAATGAAAAAACCGCAAAAAGTATTACAGAAATAATAATTCCATATAGGAATGTGTTATAAGCATAAGATAAGTATCGATACTTGCGATCTAATACTTTACCTTGCCCATAGAAATCCGCAAATATGCTTCTATAAAGATATTCGTCATCTTTAATAATAGTCAACATAGTATCTTCAAAGTCTTCACGAGAAAGACTAGAAGAGTTTCCGAAGAAAAATAGTGTTGTACTTTTTTTGTCTAGGTATTCTTGTGTTATATCTATTTTTCTAATTGTAGGCCGAGTTACTAAAATGGCAAAAATGGTTGCAATTAATGATGTTGCCATTAAAAATAAAATTGGCAGATGAAATTTTGCTTGATAACCATCATTCTTTGCAATTGAACTGATTATTATAGTTAGCAGAACGGTACTTATGGAGATAATAATATTTGCTTTGTTATCAGCTAAAGTGTTTTGAGTATTCAAATTGTTGGATAAAACACGGAAATATCCATTGACACCAGTATCATGAAACTCTCTTAACGGTTTTCTTGCCGATTCATTATAATTTGATGGTCTTGGCATAATAAAATTTCGAAATTCAAAAGTATTGTTTGGTTGGACTTATGCCGATCATTATTCAAAACTTAATTTTAATTTAACGTAGGAGCATGTTGATTTAGCATTAGGAATTGTTTCTTCAGGGAAATATGATTAGAAATTTTTACAGCTAAACGCTAGAAACGACAGAATATATTTTTTAAATAATCAGATTTTATTCGATTTTGAAAATAATCGAAAGTGTTCCTTTTTGAAATTTAACTTCTGTATCTGCTGGCGCTTCGATTGCTGAGAACTTTGTTTTAAAAGCGGCTTCTTTGGCCATATTTAGCAATTTCGTGTTGGTTGTTGTAGAACCTCTTGCGGGACCTTCAGCCAAAACCACATTTCCTTTGTAGTCTACAGTAATATCAAGCACAATTTTACCTTCTTCTTGATTCTGTTCAGTTAATTGTGGTAATATTCGGACATTCCTTCCTGTTAGGTTGGCAGTTATAGGAGATTTTTCTAATGATGAAATATTACCTGAAGAATTACCTTGAAAACTTTTAGAAGGAGTGTTTAAATCGCGTTTCGATAGTTTTATCTCATCAGGAACGATAAAAGAGGTAGTGTAAAATTCTTTGATGCTTTCGAGAAATGCAAACGCTTCCATTCGCGTTTTAAAATCGCCCACCCTTATTTTAAAATTAGGTTGCTGATAAATCAAATAAGCGGGTGTATTTGTAAAATTATTTGTAAAGTCAGTTTTAATTTCAGCGGCTTTCGATCTTTCAGAGCCAAAATAGAGCTGGATTCGATACCCTGAGGTTGTTTGTTTTAATAATCCATTTCTTTTATGTCTTTCAACCAAGTCAGATATTAATTCATCATTGGAGGTATTAACATTCTGATTTTGAGCTTTAACAAAGCAATTCAGAAAAAGAAAAATAAGAAACAGAAGGCTTGTTTTGCGAACCAAAATCATAGGCCAAAAGTAGTTAAACGCAAAATATTTTTAAAGATTATTAGTGATTAAAATTAAAGTTTGGAACAATTAACAAATTAGACAGATTTTAAATTCATAAAATGTTTGATTTTTTTTCGTGTTATATTCAGATTGTGCTAAATTCGCGGCTGAAAAAATAGGTTTTTATCGCAGTTTGGTAAAAATCAAATGATAAAAAATTAAACAATTTAAACGACTTCATATGTCTCGTTACGTATCCAGGTATTTGACAATCACATTGTTTGCGTTGTTCCTGAACGTAATTTCTCTTTCCCAAGTGGTGGCTCAGCCTGATGGTGGAGCTATCTTCAAAGCTAATTGTACTTCCTGCCACGTGGTAGGCGACAATAAGGTTGTAGGTCCGGGATTGAAAAATGTTCACCAACGCCGAAGCGAAGAATGGTTGCTTAAGTGGATTAAAAATTCCAGCGCCTTAATCAAGTCAGGTGATGCTGACGCAGTTAAAGTTTACGAAGAGTATAACAAAACTGCGATGCCGGCATTTAATCTTTCTGATGATGAAATCAAATCAGTAATTGCTTACATCAAAACTGAAAGTGAAAAAGCACCTGCCGCAGCTGCGCCAGGAACAGCAGATCCTAATGCCGCTCCAGGTGAAGGAAATCAAGAAGATGGCAGTCCGACTGTTTTATTGTTGGTAACACTTGGTTTAATAGCATTATACTTTATTTTAAATAGTGCTAAAAAAGGATTGGAGAGAGTTGTTCGTCAGCGCGAAGGTTTACCAGAGCCGCCAGTTTATAAAGGTAAAGCATGGGTTCGTGAGCACAAAAAATTAATTGCGGTAGTAATATTGTTTTTAGCTGTTGTAGGTAGCGTTAAAGGGTGGTATGCTCTTTCAGGTGTAGGTATACAAGAAGGATATGCGCCAGATCAGCCAATTAAGTTTTCTCATGCGCTTCACGTAACGCAAAATAAAATCGATTGTCGCTATTGCCACTCAGGTGCAGAAAAATCGAAAAATGCAAATATTCCTTCTCCAATGGTTTGTATGAACTGCCATAAATATGTTCAAGAAGGACCTAAATACGGTACGGAAGAAATTGCTAAGATTTATAAAGCAGTTGGTTGGGATAAAAATAAGCAAGTTTATACAGGTAAAACTCAGCCTATCCAATGGGTAAGAATACACAACCTACCAGATTTAGCTTATTTCAATCACGCTCAACACGTTAAAGTTGGTAAAGTTGAATGTCAGACTTGCCATGGCGAAGTAGAGAAAATGGAAGTGATGAAGCAAGCTTCACCTTTAACAATGGGATGGTGTATTAACTGCCACCGTGAAACAGAAGTTAAAATGGAAGGGAACGACTACTATAAAGAGTTGCACGAAAAGTTAAAGAAACAACATGGCCCAGATGCTAAACTTACAGTCGATAAAATCGGTGGTTTAGAGTGTGCACGTTGTCACTATTAATAATATAAGTAAACAATTAATCTGAAAAATACTCCAATCACGGATATGGAAAAAAGATATTGGAAAGGTGTAGAAGAGCTCAATAATACTCCTGAGTTTACACGCTTACGCGATAACGAGTTTTTTGAGCACTTACCGGTGGATGAAGTTCTTAATAAAAAGGCTGCATCTGACTCCTCAACAACACGTAGGGATTTCTTAAAATTTTTAGGGTTTAGCGTAGCTGCTGCTTCTTTGGCTGCCTGCGATGCTCCTGTAAAAAAGGCGATTCCTTATGTTTCAAAACCAGAAGAAATTACATTAGGTATTCCTAATTATTACGCTTCTTCTTATTATGATGGCACCGACTATTGCAGTGTTTTAGTTAAAACACGCGAAGGACGTCCTATCAAAATTGAAGGAAACGATTTATCATCTATTACTAAAGGTGCCACTAATGCTCGTGTTCAAGGTTCTGTATTGAGTCTTTACGATAGTGCTCGTTTAGCACATCCTTTAAAAGGTGGTCAAAAGTCTGATTGGAAAACAGTTGATGCTGATATCACAGCTAAATTAACTGCAGCATCTGCCGCAGGAAAGAAAATTGCTATCGTAGCTTCTTCCAATGCAAGTCCTTCAGCTAAGAAAGCAATCGCTGATTTTTCTGCAAAATATACCACTGCTTCATTAGTAACTTATGATGCAGTATCTTATAATGGTATTGTAAAAGGTAATGAAATGTCTTTTGGAAAGGCAATCGTTCCTTCTTATAGCTTTGATAAAGCAGAGGTGATTGTAAGTTTTGCTGCTGATTTCTTAAGCAGTTGGATTTCACCAATTGAATTTGCTAATCAATATGGAACAGGAAGAAAATTAAGAAATGGTAAGAAATCAATGTCGCGCCACATTCAAGTGGAAGCTACATTATCACTTGCTGGTTCAAATGCGGATAGCCGTTACAAAGTAATGCCAAGTGAATTATCAGCTGCTGTTGCAACACTATATAATAAGGTAGCAGCATTAGCAGGAGGTTCATCAGTTTCTGCATCTGCAAATGCGTTTGATAAAGCTGCTGATTCAGTTGCGAAAGAATTATGGGCAGCTAAAGGAAAAGCTTTAGTTGTAAGTGGTTCAAACGATCCAAATGAACAAGTATTAGTAAACGCTATCAACAGTATGCTTGGTAGTTATGGAAATACAATTAGCCTTGATTCAGTTTGTAACTTACGTTCAAGTAACGATGCGGCTGTAACTGAGTTAATGCAATCAATGAATGCTGGTCAGGTGGGAGCAGTAATATTCTGGAATTCAAATCCAGTTTATTCAATGCCTTCTATGGCTGAAGCGATCGCGAAAGTGGGAACAAAAATTTCCCTTTCAGATCGTAACGATGAAACAGCGTCTAAGTGTGATTACGTTTGCCCTGACCATCATTATTTAGAATCTTGGGGTGATGTTGAGCCATACACAAATCGCTATTCATTAATGCAACCTACAATCCGTCCTTTATTCAGTACTCGTCAGGCAGCTGAGAGTTTATTGAAGTGGGCTGGTGTTCAGGTAGCAGATTACTATACGTATGTTCGTGCTAATTGGGAAGCTAATATCTACCCTAAGCAAACAGGAATGACTTCGTTTGAGGCATTCTGGACAAAGTCGTTACAAGATGGTGTATTTACAGCAGCAATTCCTGCAGCTTCTGCGGTTGCTTTTGCTGGTAATGTTTCGGATGCAGCTTCTAAATTAATGAAGCCATCAACTGGTACAGATGTAATGCTATATGAGAAGACAGGTATCGGTAATGGTAATCAGGCAAACAATCCTTGGTTACAGGAATTACCTGATCCAATCTCTAAAGTATGTTGGGATAACTACTTTGCAATCCTTCCAGCATATGCAGAAAAACTAAAGGTAGTTCAAGGAAATATTATTGAAGTAAAAGTTGGTAATACAGCTATCAAAGGACCAGTATTTTTACAACCAGCAATGGCAGATAATACAATTGCGGTTGCAGTTGGTTACGGAAGAACAGCTACTGGTAAAGCAGGAAATGGAGTAGGATTTAATGCCTATCCGTTCATGGCAATGGTAAATGGATCTTTATCAATGGTTGCAGCAAACGCAACAGTTACTAAAACAGTTGAAGATGACCATACTTTAGCAGCTACCCAAACGCATCATACAATGATGGGTCGTGAGATTGTTAAAGAAACGACTTTAAGCAAGTGGTTAAAAGATTCTAAAGCTGGTAATGAGCAAGAATTAATTGATTCTCCATACGGAAAGAAAAAGCCAGAAGAATTAGATCTTTGGGCAACTCCTGAAAATCCAGGATTTGATCGTCCGAACCATAGCTGGGGATTAGGAATTGATTTAAATGCATGTATCGGTTGTGGATCTTGTGTGGTTGCTTGTAATGCAGAAAATAATGTTCCTGTTGTAGGAAAAGATGAAATCGGCCGTGCTCGTGAGATGCATTGGATTCGTATCGATCGTTATTATAGCAGTGATACAACAAAAGAAAATGCAGGTGATAAAGGATTAGGCAAGTTGAGCATGTATGGTGAAATGGAAAAACCAGGAGCAGATAACCCTGAAGTTTTCTTCCAACCGGTAATGTGTCAGCATTGTAACCATGCTCCTTGTGAGACTGTTTGTCCTGTTGCCGCTACAACACATAGCAGCGAAGGATTAAATATGATGGCTTATAACCGTTGTGTAGGTACTCGTTATTGCGCAAACAACTGTCCGTATAAAGTTCGTCGTTTCAACTGGTTTAAGTACAGCGATAATGAGCAGTTCCCATACAACATGCAAGACAACTTAGGTAAGATGGTTTTAAATCCAGATGTAGTTGTTCGTTCACGTGGGGTAATGGAAAAATGTTCAATGTGTGTTCAGCGAATTCAGTATGGTAAGTTAGAAGCTAAGAAAGCTGGTCGTCGTCCTGGTGACGGTGAAATCAAAACTGCTTGTGCACAGGCTTGTCCTACAAATGCAATTGTATTTGGTGACTTTAACGATAAGAACAGTGAAGTAAGTAACTTGTTCAAAGATCCAAGAAGCTACCATTTATTAGCTGAATTAAATGTTCAACCTTCAGTATTCTATCAAACAAAAGTTCGTAACAAGAGCTAATTATTAATAACAAAAAATTAATTAACGAAGTAATAATTCGTCTATGCATAAAGAATCGGAACTTAGACCCCCTCTCATTTTAGGAGAGAAAACATGGCACGATATCACAGAAGATGTTTGTCGCCCGGTTGAGTCGAAAGCAAACAAATGGTGGAAAATAGCATTTACAGTAGCTGTTGCCGGTTTGCTTTGGTGGATCATTTCTGTGTCATATACATTGGGAACAGGTCTCGGTGTATGGGGATTAAATAAAACAGTAGGTTGGGCGTGGGATATCACCAACTTCGTATGGTGGGTAGGTATTGGTCACGCTGGTACCTTAATCTCAGCAATCTTGTTATTGTTCCGTCAAAAATGGCGTTTATCAATTAACCGTTCAGCAGAGGCGATGACCATCTTCGCCGTTATTTGTGCTGCAACGTTTATCTTATCAC
Organism: Bacteroidota bacterium; assembly: GCA_046052065.1. GTDB lineage: Bacteria > Bacteroidota > Bacteroidia > AKYH767-A > OLB10 > CAINEC01. The sequence goes on from JBJOND010000014.1 coordinate 25,112, forward strand.
ATATGGGTCGTCCGTGGGTTGGTTATTGGCCATTACCATTAGCTAACCAATTTGGTTCGTTATGGGTAAACTTTAACTCTCCTCTTGTATGGGACGTATTCGCAATCTCTACTTATTTCTCTGTATCAATTGTATTCTGGTATACAGGACTTATTCCTGACTTTGCGGTAATCCGTGATCGTGCTAAAACAAAATGGTCAAAGCGTATTTATACAATCTTAAGTTTTGGATGGGTAGGTACAGCTAAAAACTGGCAACGTTTCGAAGAGGTTTCTCTTGTGTTAGCAGGTTTGTCAACTCCACTTGTACTATCGGTTCACTCGGTTGTATCAATGGACTTCGCTACGTCAATCGTTCCGGGGTGGCATACAACAATTTTCCCTCCTTACTTCGTAGCAGGTGCAATCTTCTCAGGATTTGCCATGGTACAAACGTTATTGATTATCGTTCGTAAGGTGTTGAATTTAGAAGATTACATTACAATCTACCACGTTGATATGATGAACCGAGTAATTTTAATTACTGGTTCAATTGTAGGTGTTGCATACTTAACAGAGTTCTTTATCGCATGGTATTCAGGGGTTGAATACGAACAATATGCGTTTATTAACCGTGCTACTGGTCCTTATTGGTGGGCATACTGGAGTATGATGACATGTAACGTTATCACTCCTCAGTTATTCTGGTCTTCTAAATTACGTGAGAACGTATTCGCAACTTTCATTATTTCGATCTTCGTTAACATCGGAATGTGGTTCGAGCGTTTCGTAATCATCGTTACGTCATTACACCGTGATTATGTAACATCAAGCTGGACGATGTATTCTCCAACTTGGGTTGAAGCAGGAATCTTTATCGGTTCAATCGGATTATTCTTCACATGTTTCTTGTTATTTGCTCGTGTATTCCCAGTAATCGCAATGAGTGAATTAAAAACAATTGTGAAGTCTTCATCCGAAGGAGCTAAGAAAAAATCAAATCATTCAAATCACTAAGACTAACACATAATGAGCGCTGCAGAAAAAAAATTCGTTTACGGCATCTTCAATGATGATGAAGTAGTGGTAAATGCTATTGGAACATTGCGTAGTCAAGGACTAAAAGTAAAAGATGTAATCTCTCCATTCCCTATTCACGGATTAGATCATGAATTAGGATTGGCTAGAACAAGAATATCAATCTGTGCATTCATTTATGGTATGACAGGTTTAAGCTTAGCTTTATTGATGATGTACTATATGAACATCTTTGATTGGCCAATGGATATTGGTGGAAAGCCAAGTTTTGCATTCTACAAAAACTTACCTGCGTTTATTCCTGTAACATTTGAAAGTACTGTATTGTGTGCTGCACACGGAATGGTAATTACTTTTTTATTAAGAAGTAAAATTCTTCCAGGTGTTGAACCTCATATTATTCACCCAAGAATGGCTGATGATCATTTTGTGATGGCTATTCAAGTGAAAGATGATACAGATATTGCTAAAGTAGAATCATTAGTAAAAGCTGCAGGTGCAGTTGAATTTAAATCTTAATAATTAAACAGCGATAATTCAAAATCCATCGCATCCAAGGATATGAAGATAACTTCCAAAATTCTATACGTAGGAGTAACATCAGTAGTGATGTTGGCTGCTTCTTGTAGTAAAGATCCGAAAAGCCCAGGATTAGAATACATGCCAGACATGTATCGTTCACCTTCTTACGAAGTGTATACTACTAATCCCAATTTCCCTGATAGTTTAACGATGCAAGCTCCTGTAAAAGGTAGTATTCCTCGTAACTATACTTTCTTCAATTACCCTTCATCAAACGAGGGATATGAAGCTGCTGGACGAGATGTAAAAAATCCTTTAGCAGTAACAGAAGAAAATGTGGCAGAAGGAAAGCGTCAATATGAAATTTATTGTACGCATTGTCATGGTGCTACAGGTCAAGGTGACGGAAGTATTGTGGCTATCGGTAAATTTCCACCTCCACCATCGTATTCAAAAGGTAATTCATCTCGTGGAGGAGCAATGCGCGACTTAACAGATGGGAAAGTATATCATACTATCACTTATGGAATTAACTTGATGGGAGCTCATGCATCTCAAATTAATCCTGAAGACCGATGGAAAATTGTAATGTACGTTCGTCAACTGCAAAACGATAACAAGCCTGTTGGTTCAACAACAACTACTACACCTGATTCAACCAAGGTAAAACCTTAATCATATTTCAATACCGATCAACGACTAATTATGGGACACCATCAACATATTGAGGTAACAAGTACAAAGCCATACGAGTTTACCCGCAAAAACAGAATGATTGCAGGGGTAATGATTATTATTGGATTAATAGCGATCATTGCTCAGTTTGCAACTCACCATACGCAAACATGGTCTAATCTTCTCATGAACAACTTTATGTTTATGGGTATGGCGCTTTGCGCAACTTTCTTCTTGGCTGTTCAATATGTAGCTGAAGTAGGATGGAGTGCAGTAATAAAACGTCCTGTGGAAGCAATGGGTCAAGCACTTCCAATTGCTGGAGGAATCATGGTTGTAATTATTTTATTAGGAGGCCAGTCATTGTACCATTGGATGGCTCCTGGTATTTCAACTCCTGGCTCTGAAAATTACGATGCTATTATTGCTGGAAAAAATGCATTCTTAAATCCAACTTTTTTCTGGATTCGTGTGATAGCTTATTTTGCAATCTGGACGTACTTCACAAAATTGTTTAGAAAAAACTCTTTATTAAGCGATGAAGGTGATGGAAAAGGATACTGGCTAAAAAATAAATCTGCAGCGGCTAAATTTTTAGTTTTATTCGCTGCTACAGAATCAACAATGTCGTGGGATTTTATCATGAGCATCGATACACACTGGTATAGCACACTATTCGCATGGTATACATTTGCTGGTATTTTCGTTACATCAATCGCGGCATTAGTATTCACTATTACATACCTTAAATCAAAAGGGTATTTACAAGAAGTTACAGAACATCATTTACATGATATCGGTAAGTTTATGTTTGCATTCAGTATTTTCTGGACGTACTTATGGTTCTGTCAGTTTATGTTAATCTGGTATTCAAATATACCTGAAGAAGTAACGTATTTTATGTTACGTCAGGATCACTACCGTGGATGGTGGTTAGCCTCTTTCTTCATTAACTTTATTACTCCTTTCGTTATCTTAATGACAAGAGACGCAAAAAGAAAATTATACTTACTAATGTATATGTCTATCGTTATCTTTATCGGACACTGGATAGATACATATGTAATGGTAATTCCTGGGTCAATGTTAACTGCTGGTCATCACGCTGCTGAAGCTGGTGCTCATCACGGACATGCATTGTCGTTAGGTTCAGTTGGATTAATGGAAATTGGAACAACGCTCGGATTTATCGGATTGTTCATGTACATTGTTCAGCATCACTTAAGCAAAGCACCATTGGTAGCTAAAAATCATCCAATGCTTGAAGAGAGCTTACATCACGCTATATAATACTAAGAAATAAAATTATTAATTCAATATCCCTCAACCAACACTCGATATGAACATCTTGCTCATCTTAGCAGTCGTTTTTGGAACCTTGGTTCTAGTGCGTTTAGCCAATGTAGCGGCTATTGCTTCTAAACTTTCGGAAGAAAACGAAGAAGCAGAACAGGAAAGTGCAAACCGCTGGAATAGTATCGGTATGCTTACATTCTTAATTGTAGGTTTAATTACCATGTTTTATCTTATTGATGCTTACGCTCCTTTGATGCTGCCTATATCAGCTTCGGAACATGGTGTAGCAATTGATGAGCTAATGTCAATTAATTGGATTGTTTTGTTTATTACATTCCTGATTACTCAGATATTATTATTCTTTTTTGCTTTCAAATATAAATTCAATAAAAATAGAAGATCATTCTATTTTCATGACAATATTAAATTGGAAGCAATCTGGACAGTAATTCCGACAATCGTTTTAGCTTCATTAATCATAACTGGATTACAGGAGTGGAATGATATTACGAACAAGTCCGATAAAATGGAAGGTTTGAAAATCCAAGTTTATGCAAAGCAGTTTGATTTTACTGCTCGTTATGCAGGAGCTGATAAGAACCTTGGACGATCTAATTTCCGTTTAATTACCGATGTAAATCCTTTAGGAGTTGATTCATTAGATAATACTGCTTCTGATGATATCATATCGAAAGAATTAGTGATGCCAAAAGGAGCTGAGGTAGAATTAGTCATCAATTCGCGTGATGTAATTCACTCAGTATATCTACCACATTTCCGAGTTCAGATGAATGCGGTTCCTGGTATGACAACACGATTCTCTTTTAAGCCAACCTTGACTACTGCAGAAATGCAAAAAGAAACAAAGAATCCAAAGTTTGAATATGTGATGCTTTGTAACAAGGTTTGTGGTGTTGCACATTATAACATGAAAATGCCAGTTAGAGTTGTTGAAATGGCTGAATATCAAGAATGGTTGAAATCGCAACCACTTGTATTCCCTGCAGCAAGTGACGCAGCAGCTCCTGCTTCGTCTTCTGCTACAGCCGAAATGATGTCAACTTCAACAACTGGAACAAACTAGTTAATTAAAATAATTGTTTAACCTGTAAACGATAAAAAAAACTTTCACATGGAAGTGAATCCAAATAAACACATTGCTCACAGTGCACACGCAGATGCACATGGTCACGCTCACGATCACCACGATCACGATCATGATCACGATGATAATTTCTGGTCGAAATATATATTTTCAACCGATCATAAAATGATTGCAAAGCAGTATTTGAATACTGCAATTGTTATGGCATTTATTGCGATGTTTATGTCGCTTATATTCCGTATGCAATTGGCTTGGCCTGATGCAAAAATTCCTTTCTTGCAAGATCTTATTGGTAAGTGGGGAAAAGATGGAAAGCTTGATCCAGGCTTTTATCTTGCATTAGTTACTATCCACGGAACTATCATGGTATTCTTCGTATTAACAGGTGGTTTAAGCGGTACATTCTCAAATTTACTCATTCCTCTTCAGGTTGGTGCAAGAGATATGGCATCTGGTTTCTTAAATGCTTTGTCATTCTGGTTCTTTGCCCTATCTAGTGTTATTATGTTGGTTTCTTTAGGAGTTGAGTCAGGTCCAGCATCTGGAGGTTGGACAGTTTACCCTCCATTAAGTGCATTGCCACAAGCAATACCAGGTTCTGGATTGGGTATGACTTTATGGTTGATTTCAATGGTATTCTTTATCGCTTCTTCATTACTTGGAGGTATAAATTATATTTCAACGGTTCTTAACTTGAGAACGAAAGGTATGACTATGACACGCCTTCCATTAACTGTATGGGCATTCTTTGTTACAGCAATCTTAGGAGTATTATCATTCCCAGTATTGTTAGCAGCAGCGTTGTTATTAGTTTTTGACAGAAGTTTTGGAACAAGTTTCTACTTGAGTGATATCTTCATCGATGGTGCTCCACTTGATCATGCGGGTGGTTCTCCTATCTTATATCAGCATTTATTCTGGTTCTTAGGTCACCCTGAGGTTTATATCGTATTATTACCTGCATTAGGTTTAACTTCTGAGGTTATCTCAGTTAATTCACGTAAGCCAATCTTTGGTTATAAAGCCATGATAGGTTCTATATTAGTTATCGCTTTCTTATCATTCATCGTTTGGGGTCATCACATGTTCGTTACAGGTATGAATCCATTCTTAGGTTCAGTTTTCGTATTCACAACATTATTAGTTGCTATTCCTTCTGCTGTAAAAGTGTTTAACTATATCACAACGTTATGGAGAGGTAATATTCAGTTTACTCCTCAGATGTTGTTTGCAATAGGCTTAGTATCTACGTTCATTACCGGTGGATTAACAGGTATCATCTTAGGTGATTCTGCATTGGATATCAATATCCATGATACGTATTTCGTAGTAGCCCACTTCCATATCGTAATGGGTTCTTCTGCTTTCTTTGGGATGTTTGCTGGTGTTTATCATTGGTTCCCTCGTATGTACGGAAGAATGATGAATATGAAATTAGGTTACCTTCACTTCTGGTTAACATTAATCGGGTTGTATGGTACATTCTTTCCAATGCATTTCTTAGGATTAGCGGGTCTGCCTCGCCGTTATTATGCATTTACTTCTTATGAAGCGTTCGATACTTTAGTAAATATCAATCATATTGTAACTGTATTTGCGATTATAGGTGGTTTAGCTCAGTTTATCTTCTTATTTAATTTCTACTATAGCATTAAATATGGTAAAAAATCTGTTCAAAATCCATGGAAATCAAATACGCTTGAGTGGACGGCACCTGTAGAGCATTTACATGGTAACTGGCCAGGAGCAATTCCTGAGGTTCACCGTTGGCCTTACGATTATGGTAAGCCAGGTGCACCAGATGATTTTATTCCTCAAACGGTTCCTTTCTCTGAAACACCTGAGAGTAATACCCCACACGATCATTAATAACTAATAATAGTTTGAGAAGGCACTCTTTTGAGTGCCTTCTTTTATTAAATCAATTATTAAAACCAATACTTCAATGCATACGTTCGAAAATACAAAGTCATTTGCTGATAAGTTAGATCAAGAAGATGGATTAGCGTATATGCGAGATCGTTTTAATATTCCTCAGCATGAGGGTAGCGATACTGTTTATTTTTGTGGCAACTCGCTCGGACTACAACCTAAGAATACAAGTTTATATGTCAATCAGGAGTTAACAGATTGGGCTCAGCTTGGCGTAGAAGGTCATTTTAAAAAGAATACAGGTTGGTTTGCCTATCATGAATTAGTACGTGATGCGGCAGCACGTATAGTAGGTGCTAAGCCAATTGAGGTGGCGGTAATGAATCATCTTACCGTAAACTTGCATCTATTGCTCGTATCGTTTTATCGTCCTACAAAAGACCGCTATAAAATTATTTGTGAGGCTGGGGCATTTCCTTCTGATCGTTATGCTTTGCAATCACAAGCCCGCTTTCATGGTTTTGATCCCGATGATGCAATTGTTGAATTAGAACCATCTGAAGGTAGCGACCTAATTTCTGAAAAAGATATTCTTCAAGCAATTGAAGATTGCGGTGATGAGTTAGCGTTAGTAATGTTTGGAGGTGTTCATTATTTTACAGGACAAGTTCTTAACTTTAAAAAGATTACTGAAGCAGCCCATGAAGTAGGTGCCTATGCTGGCTTTGATTTAGCACATGCAGCTGGAAATTTAAAATTAGAATTGCATCAGTGGAATGTTGATTTTGCCGCTTGGTGCTCTTACAAATATTTAAATGGCGGTCCAGGTACAGTTGGTGGTATTTATGTAAACGAAAAGCATGTTAAGAATCCTCATTTGCCTCGCTTTGCAGGATGGTGGGGAAATGATCCTGCAACCAGGTTTAAAATGCCTCATCAATTTACGCCGGTTTTAACTGCTGATAGCTGGCAGTTAAGTAATGCGCCGATTCTCGAAATGGCCGCACTTCGTGCATCTTTCGAATTGTTTGATGAAGCTGGAATGGATCGATTAGTGGAAAAAAGCAATGCACTTACATCGTATCTGAAATTTGTAATAACAGATGTGCTTGCAAGTTGTAATAAAAGTGATTTGGTAAATTTAATAACTCCATTTACCGAACAACAACAAGGCTGTCAGCTTTCACTACAATTTGAAACCGATGGCAAAATGATATTTGATACTTTAACAAGTAAAGGTGTAATTGCCGATTGGCGTGAGCCCGATCAAGAAGGAAGAGGAAGTGGTGTTATTCGCGTAGCTCCAGTACCGTTATACAATAGTTTTAATGATGTGTATCGCTTTGGTCAAATTTTAAAAGTTGCTATAGAAAGTTTGCGATAACAACTTTACAAGCTAGTTATTTTTTAATGATTTTGTGATAATGACTATTTCTTGATTTGTTTCTAATCAGGTACATGCCAGGGGTTAAAAAACTCAAATCAACTGTCTGTGAAAAGTTTCCTTCAATAGTAAATGTAAAAACAGTTTGACTTGTTAAATTCACTATTTCAAATGTCGAAATTTTATTTTCGGATAGGGTAACCGTTAGTTCATCAGCAAAAGGATTTGGAAAAAGATTGAAATCACGTGTTGTATTATTTTCTATTCCTGTAATAATGTTATTAGCAAGCCAAAATGTAGTATTCATAATTAGTTTCTTATGATTGCCTAATCCACCTCCTAAATAGCCATCATAAAGCAGGTCGTTAGGATCTCCTGTGCCGTCATCTATTGGCGAACTGTCCCCAATAGCAGCTATTTTTCCTAATCCAAATCTTGATCGTACCATCATAGCATTGGTGTTGCCTGTAGAACTACTTCCGTTTTTATAAATTACCCCCTTAACATACGAATTTGCTGGTGGAGTAATTGTCATTGTTGCACCGTTGTTGTATTCTAACGCACTAACATTTCCAAATGGCCCATGTAATAATGTATCATTAGGCAATGATGCAATGTTTGTACTGACTTGCACTATATTAACAGAGTCATAGGTGAATCCGAACGGATTATTTTGAATAGAGTTGTTCAACATTAAATCATTCCAAATAATTCTCGCATCTTCTCCATCTCCGTTTCTGTCGCTCCCAGCATGATTTCCAATTATAAATAGTCCGCCACCATTTTGAACGAATTGCAGTATAGCTGTTTTTTGAGATGATGTAAATAAAATATTGGGTTCGCAAACAACGAAAATTTTATAATTTGATAAATCTTGTGCATTAGTACTTACACCATATGTTATCAATCCGTTATAGGGCAAACTCTCAACTATGTAGCCATACTTGGAGCAATCAATTCCCCATGATGATATTCCGCCCATCCAGGTAGATTCTAAAGTAGAGCTTGTAATAGTTGATTGTAAAGGGGTAGGTATGCGCTGTGGATTAGATTCTGTTCCTCCTATTTGTGCAGGACCATTGAAATAGCCAATATTATTTGCATCAGCATCTATGACCCAATCTGCATTACCAGCGGCTTCTGCTTTGCTTGCATCAAAAAGAATTTTTACTTGAGCATTAACTATAGTAGTACTGAATAACATTAGAGCTGTTACACATGAAATAAATCCGATTTTTATCTTTGTCATATACTGCAAATTTAAATAAATAATTACGCTCGTTTTGCTTAATTTGGCGGTTGAAATCATATTTCTATCATGAAAAATTTTACTGTTATCGGTTCAGGTCTTGTTGGCTCGTTGTTGAGTATATACTTAGCAAAAAAAGGATATAATGTAACCGTGTATGAACGTCGCCCCGATTTACGAAAGAATAGAATTAGCGCTGGCCGCTCTATAAATCTTGCTTTAAGTGATAGAGGTTGGAGAGGATTAGCAGGAGTAGGAATCGTTGATGAAATTAAGAAAGTGGCTATCCCAATGGCAGGCCGAATGATGCATAGTGTTAAAGGGGAGTTGACTTATCAAGCATATGGTAAAGAGGGACAGGTAATTAATTCTGTTTCTCGTGGCGGTTTGAATTGTGTGTTGATGGATTTAGCCGAAGAACATGGTGTAAAGATTATCTATAATCATCGTTGTTTAGACGTTAATTTAAAATCATGTTCGGCAAAGTTTGAAAACATAGAAACAAACGAAGTTGTAGAAGTGCATCCAGATCGTATTTTTTCTACTGATGGTGCGTACTCTGCAGGAAGGTTGCAATTCCAGTTGACTACCGATATGTTTAATTATTCTCAAACATATTTAGAGCATGGATATAAAGAGTTAACCGTTCCACCAACTGCCGATGGAGAGTATGCTATGGATCCAACTGCATTGCATATCTGGCCAAGAAACTCTTTTATGATAATTGCATTACCAAATATGGATAAGAGTTTTACATGTACCTTGTTTTATCCAATGAATGGCGAGGAGTCTTTTAAAGCAATTGACACCGAAGAAAAAATGATGAAGTTCTTCGAAGATAATTTTGCAGATTTAATTCCATTGGTTCCAACACTTAAACAAGATTTCTTTAATAATCCATCTTCGTCATTAGTAACTGTTCGTTGTTTCCCTTGGAGATATCAGGATAAAGTTCTTATGTTGGGTGACTCTGCGCATGCGATTGTGCCGTTCTACGGACAAGGAATGAACTGTGGATTTGAAGATTGTGTTGTGTTAAATGAATTAATGGATAAGCATGGAGATAATTGGGATACAATTTTTGAGGAGTTTCAAAACTTACGAAAACCCGATGCAGATGCAATTGCAGAATTGGCATTAGCTAATTTTATCGAGATGCGTGATAGAGTAGGTAATCCTGCATTCTTATTACAGAAAAAAATTGAAGCATGGTTTAATGAAAAGCATCCGGATAAATGGATTCCACTTTATTCCATGGTGACATACAGTCCACATATTCGTTACAGCGAAGCCCTGCGAATTGGTAATAAGCAAGAAGCTATTATGCAATCAGTAATGGCTATGGATAACATTGAACACATCTGGAATAGTGAAGCCGTTGAAAATAAAATTTTAGCTGCTTTAAATTAGTCATCACGGTTGCTTCGACTGCGCTCAGCAACCTATTCAAATTTATCGTCTAAGCTCAGCAACCGGTTCAAGCTTATTTTAATTATCCAAGTAGAAAAATTAGTTTACTGAGCGAAGTAGATTAATTAGTTTATTGAGCTTAGACCAAAATAAGTTTGTTGAGCGTAGTCGAAACAAACGTCATAGCCGAAGCAACCTATCCCAACATATCAATCAACGCTTTCGTCTCATCATGCGCACGGCGTATGTGATTTCTGATTTGAAAAACGCGCGATAATAGTTTGGTTGTTTTTTCTGTTGGAGCCTCTGCTTCTACTTCATTAAGCATGGCTAACGTTGCCGACATACCGAAGGCAGTTAAATAAGGTTTTAAATAAGAAAGTGCAGTAATAATCGGCTCGTTATCGTTGGTTGTAATTGCCTCATCTAAATTTTTAATTATCAAAGGCAATTGCGTATTGTAATCATTAATAATCTTAACAACTGTTTTCTTGTTGCCATATTCTC
>JBJOND010000015.1:0-35158 GCA_046052065.1 Bacteroidota bacterium
GATTACAAAGTTTCCTAAGCAGGTTAGTCGTAAGTGGTTAAAACATGAAGAGGTGACCAATTTTTTATTAGCCTGTGATTGGGGAATCTTAATCAGAGAGCAATCAGTAACGAATAAGGTTGCCTCTCCTACTAAATTTGCAGAGTATTTAAGTGCTGGTTTGCCAGTAATTATCTCTGAAAACCTAGGTGATTACACTGAATTTGTAAAAAATAATGACTGTGGTATCATTTATTTGGAACAAAAATCCCTTTCCATCAGTAAAAAGCCATTCTCAGAAAGAAACAGACTCATCCGATTAGTACAACTAAATTGGACAAAGTCTGCACAAGATGGGCAGTATAAAAAATTAATTGAAGAGCTACTATGAAAACATTAGTTACCGGAGGTGCCGGCTTTATTGGATGTGCAGTAATTGATAAACTACAACGCGAAGGCGATGAGATTTTTGTGATTGATAATTTATCGTTTGGTAAACGTGAGTTTATAAACGTTAGCGATGATCATTTTTTCCAAGCTGACATTTTAGATGAACATACAATTGATAACATCTTCGATAGTGTTCGACCTGATCGTGTGATTCATTTAGCAGCGGTTCATTTTATTCCTTATTGCAATCAACATCCGTTTGAATCGAGCAACATTAATATCAGAGGAACAATACATGTTTTAAATGCATGTAAAAAATATCAGGTAAAGAAAGTGTTTTTCGCCTCTACCGCTGCTGTATATCCAATTTATGACGAAGCGGTTTCGGAAAATCATCCTACTGGACCAATGGATATTTACGGATTAAGTAAATTAACCGGGGAGCATTTATGTAACGAATTCCATTTGCAGACAGGCGTGCCCGTTATCATCTGTCGTTTCTTTAATGCTTTTGGTCCGAATGAAACGAACCCGCATTTAATTCCTGAAATACAAAATCAGATTAATGCTGGCCTGCGCAAAATAAAATTAGGAAACTTAACTCCTAAGCGTGATTTTATACATACTTCTGATATGGCGAATGCGGTGCATTCATTAATGAGTTACGATAGTAAAGGAATTGATATTTATAATTTAGGAAGAGGAATTGAATATTCAGTCACCGAAATTGTAGATGCCTTTTCGCGAGAGTTAGGAGAAAAAATTGAGATTGAAGTTGACGAAACACGCGTACGTAAAGTAGAGCGTATGCATTTGCTTGCAGATGTAAGTAAGTTAAAGTCGACAGGCTGGCAACCGCTTATTGGTATTGACGAAGGAATAGCAACATTGATAAATAAATAATTAGTGAAACGACAATTACTTTTTTGTACTGATGGAATTTTTCCTCATGCCGTTGGCGGAATGCAGAAGCATTCTTTATTGTTAATTGAGCAATTAGCTAAGTATAGCAATTGGGAAATAATTGTTGTTCATCCACACAATCAAAATGTACTTGATTCTTCATGGAATATTAAAGAGATTTCAATACCGTTTGACTTTAACGGCTTTTATATCTGGAAGCAATTTCAGTATTCAAAAAAGATAAGTGAAATTATAAAGGAATATCCGGAAGCCATTGTGTATGCACAAGGTTTTGCTGTTTTGCATGAGCTAAAGAAATTTGGCAATCGTGTAATTATAAATCAGCATGGACTAGAGCCATTTCAAGGATTAACAAAAAACGATCGATTAAAAACGCTTCCAATGCGAATGATGGAGCGTTATCAATTTAATAATGCAGCAAAAATAATTTCATTAGGCGGTAGATTAACCTCTATATTGAAAAACGAAATTTATTTTTCGAATGATAAAATAGCAGTGATACCAAATGCAGTTTATCAATGTACATTACCTACTAAAAATTTTGAAGCAGAAGAGTTAAAACTTTTGTATGTAGGTCGTTTTGCTTTTAACAAAGGGATTGATGTATTACTTGAAACCATCAAATCATTAAATCGCGAAGGTTATAAATCGAAATTGAAATTTTATATAGTTGGCAAAGGACCACTGTACGAAAAATTCACATCCGAATATCAATTCGACAATGTAGAATATGTTGGTTTTGCATCCGAAGAACGTTTGAAAGAATTATACGAGACCTGTGATTTATTTGTATTCCCAACCTTATTTGAAGGAATGCCCACTGTAGTATTGGAGGCAATGGTACATGGTATGCCGGTAATTGTTTCTGATACTGGAGCCACAGCAGAGTTAGTCGATAATAATAATGGTTACTTAGTAGATGCTGGCGACAAAAGAGCATTTAAGGCAGCCATCCAAAGCTATTATCAACTATCGCCTGATAATAAAAGAAAAATGTCAGAAGCGTCGAGAACACGAGTAATGAATAACTTTACATGGGAGATAGTTGGTCGTAAACATATCGAACTGTTTGAATCGATGTTATAGTCAACGTTATTAAAGCTATGTTGCAATTTCTAAAAGAAAATAATCAGTTTTACCTTGTTATCCTACTATGGGTACTAGGTGGTATTATTGCTCCAGAAATTGCGATGGTATTAGTTCCATTGGGATTAATACTCTTCAAAAGAAAGGGTATGTATGCTGAGATGATTGTATCATTTGCACTTCTTCTTTTTTTTAGTGATAATCGTCAGCCAGAGTTTGTATTTGCAGGTAAAACAAAAGATATTGCTTTAATTGTAATGTCGGCATTTGTATTATTAGATACAAAGTCGTTTAAAGAGAAAAGTAAAATATGGTATCCCTTCTTGGCATTTTTTATAGTCGCTTTTATCGTTGTATTTCGTAATCCTATTCCACTACTTGCTTTCCAAAAAACACTTTCGTTCTTACTCATGTTTGCATTAATACCCAATTATGTAACACATGAACTGGCAAAAGACGAAGGCAAACATTTATTTAAGTTGTGGATATTCTCAGGTACGCTAGTATTACTTGCAGGATTTATGGTTTCAGTAATAATGCCTACAGATTATACTTTTATTGTTGGTCGTTATAATGGATTAATGGGTAACCCAAATGGTATCGGATCCTTTGCAACAATCTTCTTTGCATTAATCATGCTTACGTTACAAAAGCATCCTAAATTATTTACGATACCACAATTGATTTTAGTTTTTGGAACACTTGCAATCTCTGTTTTATTATCTGAATCGAGAAATAGTATCTTCTCCATTTTAATCTTTTTATTCTTTTCTAGGTTTTATAAAATGTCGCCAATGCTTGGCTTTGTTATTCTACTAATATCAGGCTTGCTTTATCAAATCATTACAGATAACCTTCCACTCATCGTTAACACGTTAGGCTTAGGTTCCTACCTACGCGTTGAACATTTAGAAGATGGATCAGGTCGTTTGATAGCTTGGCAGTTTGGTTGGGAAAATATTCAAGATGCCTTTTTACTAGGTCGTGGATTCTCCTATGAAGAAACATTATTTGAGATTAATCAGAAATGGTTGCAAAGTCAAGGAACCTTAGGTGGTGTACATAACACATACCTAGCACTTTGGTTGAATACAGGTTTAATCGGATTAGTACTTTATATGTATGGCTTGCTGACTAATTTTTTCAAGAGCATTACGTATAATTATTTATCGCTACCTACCCTATTTGCATTTTTATTCTCCTGTACATTCGAAGCCTGGTTTCAGGGATCACTAAATCCTTTTACCATAATGGCCTTAGCATGTATCTCCTTATTACATTTTAGAAATGTCGAGCAAAAAGAAGATTCTGTTCCTGTACTTTGAGCTGGCTGGCTATACAGTAGCATGCATGAAACATCTCGCAAATAATTTTAATGCAGAAGTTCATGTGGTGAATTATCCTGTTAACAGTGTTGCTCCATTCGAATTTTCGTTTGGTGAGAACATTACCACCTATAACCGTGCTTCATACAATAACGAAGAACTTATTAAACTAACGGCAGGCATTAACCCCGATTTAATTTACGTATGTGGCTGGGCAGATAAAGGTTATTTAGCAGTTTGCAAAAACATACAAAAACGTATCCCTGTTGTTATGACGTTGGATAATATTTGGAAGGGGAATTTTAAACAACGCATTGCAACTTTAATTGCTCCTTTTTATTTAACGAAATTATTTACACATTGCTGGGTACCTGGTCAGCCAAATGCTGATTATGCAAAACGATTGGGCTTTAAAGAAAATCAGATCCTTCAAGGACTCTATTGTGCAGATGTGGATTTGTACAATAATTACTATGAAGAAGCAAAAGCTGAAAAAGAAACTAAATTCCCACACCGATTTATTTTTGTTGGAAGATATACGGAACTAAAAGGAACGGAGGAGTTATGGAATGTGTTTTCGAATTTAACAGAGGCAGAAAGAAAAGGCTGGGAATTATATTGCCTGGGCAAGGGACATCTCGAAGAAAATTTTCCGAATAAACCATTCATTAAAAATGTTGGCTTTGTACAGCCAGATCAATTATCCTCCACTTTAAATCAAACAGGTGTATTCATTCTTCCAACTCATTATGAACACTGGGGAGTTGTTGTGCAAGAGTATGCATTAGCTGGCTATCCATTAATATGCAGTACCACTACTAGCGCTGCAACTGCATTTCTTACAGAAAATGAAAATGGATTTTTTTGTGAACCGAAAAACGAATCATCAGTAAAAGAAGCATTGCTTAAAATCATCAATAGCGACGATGCTTCTCTAATAGCAATGATGAAAAAAAGTCATACGAAGGGAAATATCAATACACCACAAAAATGGTCTGAATCACTTTTGCAATTAATTAAATCATGAGCAGCAAAAAGAAAATACTCGTATTTGTAGATTGGTATTTGCCAGGCTATAAAGCAGGCGGACAAATTCGTTCGGTAGCTGCTATGACTGGATATTTACGAGGAGAATATGATTTTTATATTGTTACCGGCGATCGTGATTTACATGCTGATGCACCTTATGCAGGAGTACAACTAGATTCATGGATTAAACAAAAAGATGGAAGTCATGTTTACTACATCTCGCAAGAAAAAAGAACGAAGCAACATCTGAAAAAAATAATGTTTGAAGCGCAAGCGGATATTCTTTATTTGAATTCGATGTTTTCGTATTTCTATACTTTTCTTCCACTAACTATCAGAAAGAAATTTTTACCAGGAAGAAAAGTAATATTAGCACCAAGAGGCATGCTTGGGAAAGGTGCTTTAAAGATTAAGGCCTTAAAGAAAAAATCATATTTGTTAATCACAAAAATGATGGGACTGTATAGAGGAATTACCTTTCATGCGAGTTCAACATCCGAAGAAAAAGAAATACATCAGCAATTTGGAAAAAGAGCAAAAGTGCATGTAGCAATTGATCTTGTTGAACCTCGTCAATTACCTTTTATTGAACGTATCAAAAATGCAGGCAACATAAAAATGTTTTTCTTGTCGCGCATATCGCCAAAGAAAAATTTATTAGGAACGTTAAAATTATTAAGCACACTACCAGAAGGAAATTCAATTGAGTTTGATATTTACGGTCCTATAGAAGAAGAGGTTTACTGGAACGAGTGCAAGGCAGTTATAAATACAATGCCATCTCATGTAACGGTTAATTACAAAGGCATAATTGAAAACTCAGAGGTGATTGATGTCATGAGTCGTTATCATCTTAGCATTTTACTTACCTTTAATGAAAACTACGGACATTCAATAGTAGAAAGTATGGCAGCAGGATGTCCCGTTTTAATTTCAGATCAAACAATCTGGAAAAATTTAAAGGAGAAAAATGCGGGATGGGATATTGCATTAACTAAAGAAAATGAAATTCGAAATGCAATTAACGATGCCTGCAAATGGAGCCAGGAAGAATTTAATTCATATAGTAAAGGAGCTCTTAACTTTGCACAACAAATTTTCAATGACAAAGAAGGAGTTGAACAAAACAAAAAATTATTTGCGTGATGAAGCAAACCGATTTATCAAAATATAACAACGATTGGTATAACCCGGGAGCAGGTAAAATCAAAATTGCCTTATGGTATATTACCAATGCTTTATTTTTGATAAACCCACTTAACCCTTTTGGTAAATTTAAAGTGTTTTTATTGCGCTTATTTGGGGCTAAGATTGGGGAAGGCGTTGTTATCAAGCAAAGTGTAAATATTAAATACCCTTGGCTACTTAGCATTGGCGATTATACCTGGATTGGCGAGCGTGTGTGGATAGATAATCTTGCGCAGGTATCAATTGGTAAGAATTGCTGTTTGAGTCAGGGTGCCATGTTGCTATGTGGTAACCACAACTATAAAAAGGAAACATTCGATTTAATTACTGGTGCTATTACTATTGAAGACGGAGCCTGGGTAGGGGCCTTATCAATTGTATGTCCTGGTATAACACTAAAAACACATTCCATACTTTCTGTATCATCTGTAGCCACTGAAACCTTAGAGGCCTATACGATGTATAAGGGCAACCCTGCTCAAAAAATCAGAGAACGGGTCATTTTATAAACTAACCAACGCAATGAAAGTATCTATTATAACCATTACCTATAACAGTGCTGCAACTCTAGAAGATACGTTACAGTCTGTTGTCAATCAAGATTACCCCAATATTGAGTACTTAATAATTGATGGAAAATCGAAAGATAACACCCTACAAATTGTAGATAAATACAAAGACAAAATCACGAAAGTTGTTTCAGAAAAAGACAAGGGCTTATACGATGCATTGAATAAAGGAATAGCTTTAGCTACAGGAGATATTGTAGGCATGTTGCATTCAGATGATTTATACGCATCGAACCATGTGATTAGCGATGTTGTAGAGACCTTTAAAAATAATGCTGGTGCAGATGGCGTATATGCCGACTTAGTTTTTGTGGACAGAACTGATATTAATAAAGTAACCAGAACATGGGAGTCGGGAGATTACGAAGAAGGTGATTTTTTAAGTGGTTGGATGCCTCCTCATCCTACATTTTTTGTGAGGAAAGAATGTTACGAGCGCTTTGGGGGGTTTAATACCTCACTTCGCTTATCAGCAGATTATGAGTTGATGCTACGCATGATTCACAAGAATAAAATAAAGTTGGCGTACTTGCCAAAAGTGGTTGTTAAAATGAGAATGGGAGGCGTAAGTAATGTTAGTCTCTTTGTTCGACTAAAAGCAAATATTGAAGATAAAATGGCTTGGAAACTAAATGGTATTAAGCCAGGCATATTTACTCGCTTTTTAAAACCTGCGAGCAAGATTATGCAATATTTTAAAAAGATTCCTTCTGCATAAAACACCTTAAAAAAATAAAAAGGGGCTATCTTAATATGACAGCCCCTTTTTCGTTCTATAAAAATGCTCACGCTTTTTTCTTACGAAACTCTTTTGGTTTTGAAATCGTGAATACACGAGAGATGTTAAATCCGAAGTGTATATCTCCTTTGGACCATTGACCATCTGTTCCTACTATGTAAGAACGTTCATTCATACCTAATGAATTAGTGAAATGCAATTGAAAAACGTGTCCTCCAGTTTCGATATCAAATCCGATAGACAAAGGATCATAATAGCCAGTTGGCAAATCGGTAATATGACGGAAGTACTCCACCGTTAGTGCTAAACGGTTGCTCAACTTTAATCGCGAAGCAACCCCAATACTGATTATATCATTTTTATCTTCTTCTGTTAGAACAAGATTTCGATGCACTAATGTTGGCATTAACTGCAAGGAGAACGCATCAGAGAATTTTCTTCCAACCAATACCTGATGGTAATAAGAATACCTTGACGATGAATAATTATCTCGGTTAGGATCAGCCCACTTTAAACCATCCTTCACAAATCCAGAAGTTATGAGAACAGAGAAAGGTGCACCATCATTCGATTGCCAGATAGGACGATATTTAATAAATCCATCAATTTCTTTCTTATTACTACTTCTACCAATACCTACAGTTAAACGATCAGTAATACCATAATCTAATGCGAGACGAATAGTAGCCTGATCAAAACCAAAAGCATCATAAGCCCCACTGTTTACACGACCAAATCGATGAAGAATTCGAAAATCAAGTACTCCTTTCGATAATTGCTCCATGGATTGCGCTGTAATTACACGCGTTGATTTAAATGCATTACGTGTGTACTCGCGAGGAGGCTTTTCATCGTCTAATGATCCTAATAAATCATCTTGAGCAAATAACGAAGATGATGATAGAATCACCAAAGCGAATAAAAACAGATACTTATTTAGTTGGTAACGGTTCATTCAAATTACTTTTTATTATAAGTAGCATTAACGGTGATGGTTGCCTGCTTTGCTAGCTTATCTCCAACTACTGGAGGGACTTCAATATTAAAGTCTGAAAGTAACAATTTAAAACTTGATGAAGCTGTTACTTTATTACCAGCAATTGTAAGCGTGCCATTTGCAGTAACCTCTTTTTTAATGCCATGCATATCCATTGTGCCTTTTACAACAACAGGATATTTCCCATCTTTTGTAAAGTTTACTTTCGCAACATCCTGGATAGCTCCTTTAAATGTTGCTCTTGGATACTTTGTACTTTCAACATAATTTTCATTAAAATGATCTTTCATCAATGACTTTTCAAATTCAAAAGACTGCATTTGAATAGCAAAAACAAAATCACCCGTTTTAACTACTAATTTACTTTTCACTTGCTTACTGATGGCCTCGATTTTCTCAGGAGAACCAGCAGAAGTAGCATCAAAGTTTATAGCCGCATTATTAGTTGAAAGTGTATCCTGTGCATAGACATTTAATCCTACCAACAGCATTAATGATAAAAGAATTTGTTTCATTGGTGATTACTCTTTAAAAATTAAAATACTAAAGCTAATTTCTTTGTTAATACTTGCGTTCCTTGTTGAACTTTAACGATATAAATTCCTGTATTTAAACCTTCTTTTACATCAACGTTTAAGTTTACAGCACCTGCATTTTGTTGCTCGAATGAAGTTGTGCTAACAAGCGTTCCGTTTAAAGTATAAAGTTCAACGTTAACAGTTGCTACAGATTGTGCATTATAAGAAAGTTGCAATGCATTCTTTAAATTAATAACCGTTAATGCGTTGGTGTTAGCCTCTACTTCATTTACTCCACTTGCTACGGCTTCAGAAACCACATAAGAGGTCTTATAAGTAACATCTCCCGCATCAGAATTATTATTGTTACCAGCTACAAAAGATCCATAAAATCCAATCGTTCCACTTCCTGCAGCTGGAGCTGTCCAATCAAATGACCAAGAACGGGTACTTGATCCGCTGTTTCCTGCAGCAGTATGCGTCACATACTTTGTATTTACAATTTTTGTATTTGTTGCATCAGTAATAGTTATGGTGCCTTTTTGCGTACCTGCTGTATTTTGCGGACTTATTTGAAATCCAAATTTAGAACGACCTGAATAATTTACCGTAGAAGTAATAGTATAAGTATTTCCGGGTGTATATCCAGTAGCAGGGATATTAGAAGTAATGCTTGCTTGAGAAGCAGATGCATTAATTGCAGTTCCAGAATGACAACTTGAGCAATTAGCCGAACCTGAAGCGGGATCATTTGCATATGGTCCTGGTGCTCCTGTTAATTTACTTTGTACACTATTAAAACTTAAGCTAAATACAACAGTAAGGATTGTACTGATTCCGATTAGTACTGATTTTTTCATTGTGATTTTTATTTTGAATTTTATTGTTTGGGAATAGTTTTTTTTACTTTGGCATTATTACGCAACGGTTAAAACTAAGTTCAGGTACTGAAACAAACATTAAATCATCTTCAAAACCAGTATATGAACCTTTTAGTTTTAGCATATCTCCATTTTTTGCTTGTAGTTTAGGTGCATCAAGCGTATCAAGTAAACATCTGATAATACCATCTCCAGCGGTAGTATTAAAAATAACGGTTACATTCTCCCCTGCCTTTTCTACTGAACTCACTTTACCATTTAATGCTACCGTTTTACGACTGTATTTTGTCATTGATGCCTCTTTACTTGCTGTAAATTCTTTAAAAATATCATCACAAGAAATTGTAAAATCGGCTGTTGTTTCTGCTAGACCAACTTCATCTTTAGTAACATAATAATATGCATACCCTCCGATTAACGCAACAAGAGCTAAAGCAACAATAACAATGATTACTTTTTTATTTTTCATGTTTAATTATTTATTGCTCCTTCATCAATCCACGCTTTTACTTTATTGATAGAACAATCATCTAATTTACCTGCTGAGGGCATATTTTTAGATGAACTTGCGCCAGAGTACGAATAGGAAATAGATTTATAAAGCGTACTGTCGCTTACTTTTGCTTTTACACCTTCATACGTTGTTAGATTGATTGCTCCACTACTATGGCAATTAATACAATTAGCATTAAGGATTGGCTTTATATCTTTTGAAAAAGTAACATTACTAGTATCACAATTACCATAAAGATATTCCTCGTTATCATAATAACAACCTGTTGCAAGGCAAGATATCACAAATACACACAAAAAAACTTTCATACTGCAAAGTTATTAATTATTTGGCGCACCGGCGTCAACCCATATTCTTATTTGATCTAGCTTACATTGTGGTAGCTTAGATCCACCTTTTGGCATGTGCGAAAATGAGCCAGTATAATTTACAGAACCCGACAATGAACCATTTAAAGCAGAGGACTGTACCCCGTTATTGCCAAAAGCATCATCGGCATAACTAGTTAAGTTATAACCACCTCCCGCACTTGAAGCATTATGACAACCTGTGCAACTATTTTGCAATAATGGCTTTATAGTTCCATTATAGGTAACATTGGTTGTATCACAGCCATTATCGCATTTCAAATTCAATGCGCCCTGATTTATCCACTTTTTAATCAAATTAATTTGAGCAGTAGGCAATGCAGACATTGGAGGAGGAGGCATTATCTTATCGGGGTCTGTTTCTGTAATTACTTCCACCAAATCGCTATTCGATGCTTGTCCTGCCTTAACAACATTAGAGCTCATAACAGCTGCATATGAACTTAAATCGACTCCATCAGCAGGATTATTGGAATTATGGCAGCCCGACATTGTACAGTTAGAAACTAAAAGTGGCAGGATGTCCTGCTCAAAGTAAACCGTGTCCGGGTCACAAGGGGGCAAAGAATTGTTACCGTTACCATTCCCATTCCCACCCCCATTGTTCCCGTTTATTGTTACTGAAGGTTCATGCTGACATGCATAAAAAGTTGTGACAAAAAAAGACAACATCAAAATAAAAATGCGAGACCTTAGCTTCATAGAACTTGAATTTCCTGTAAAGGTAATATCACAATTTGAATTTGATTCACGCATGTTGCCGAGCGGGTTAATTGAAGCGTTGAAAGGGATTATATCGATTTTAATTTTTTAGACCGGTAAGCCATTCTTTAAAATTTGGCGATCGTTCTGTACTAACAATAGTTTCATTTTCGCAAACTGGCTTTAATATCACTTTTACTCGTGATTTAGACCATGCAAGCATTTTATCAATTGCGTTTATATTGATAATGTACTGTCTGTTAATTCTAAAAAATACTGCACCATCCACCATATTTTCCAATTCATCTAAATTCTGATCAATTGGATAACGTACATTATCTTTTGTACATAAAAAGTTGATTTTATCTTCTGTATAGAAATAAGCAACATCAGCTATTTCTACCATCTTAATTGTATCGCCATAGCGGATTACAATCCTTTTTTGTGATTCTTTTTTTGATGGTGTAATATTCATTTGCTTTAGCAAATCCATCATTTGCTGCATGTTGGAACTACCGCGCTGCTTGAACTTTTCAAGTGCTCTCGATAAATCTTCCTTCTTAACAGGTTTTAATAGGTAATCAATACTATTAACTTTAAAAGCATCTAAAGCATATTGATCATATGCCGTAACAAATACAACGGGAGATGTTACATGCTGTTCGTTAAAAATTTCGAAACTATCTCCATCAGATAAATGGATGTCCATAAAGATTAAGTCTGGTGCAGGATTGTCATTTAACCATTTTACAGAAGAAGCAATACTTACTAAGTTGCTTGTTATTTCTGCTGTTGGTTCAAAATCCAGAATCATTTTTTTCAGGCGGTCGGCCGCTGGCGTTTCATCTTCGATAATCAGAATTCTCATGTTTTGATTTGATTAGTGGTAATTCTACTATAAATTGTTTATCGGTTCGGATAACGGTAACATCCTGTTCGGTTAGTATTTTATAACGGCTAAAAATATTATTTAATCCGATACCTGTTGATGGGTCATGGGTCTTTTTCGGATTTAAATTATTAGATACAACAAGAAACTGATTATTATCATTCAGTGCAATGTCAATTTGCAACGGTGTTTCATGCGATACTGCATTATGCTTAATTGCATTTTCAACTAATAACTGTATTGATAATGGAGGAACAGAAAATTGCTCTTTAATAATAGAAGTAACATTAATATTTAACTTAAGGTGTTCGTCAAAACGTTTTTGTTGTAAATAAAAGTAGGCGCTTACAATATCTAATTCTTCCTCTAAACGAATAACATCTTTATCTCGATAGTTCAACATACTTCTAAAGTAATCCGAGAGTGTTTCTACATAGTCTACGGCTTTATCCTGGCTATCTTCAATTATGCTTATTAAAGTGTTAAAACTATTAAATAGAAAATGGGGATTAATCTGACTTTTAAGCGTTTCATACTGATATTCCATCTTCTCCTTTTTTATGGCTTCCATATTTCTGAAACGAATATCACGGTCGCGGATATACCAAATTAAAGCACCCGCACATAATAATATAACTAATGTAATAAACCACAATTGTTTTGTCAACGGCTTATTTATTTTGAATGAATAATTTGCAGAAGAAGGATTAATAAAAAGGTTATTTACTGAGGCTTCTAATTCGAAAGTATATTTACCTGGTGGAAGATTAGGGAACGTGACTATTTTATCTTTAGTTGAAATCCATTGGTTAGATAATCCCACTAGTCGATATCGATAATGAACAGCATTTGGATTAGCCAACCAAAGTCCAATAAATTCTAATGAAATTTGATTTTGATTGTATTCAAAAATACTGTCCTTTGCACTCAGACCATGCTTCATAAATGCATAAATACGACGTATAGATGTGAGTGGTTTTGTAACTTCCGAATAACGCGATTTAATTAAACGCATTAACCCTTCTTGTTTACCTATCCATATATTTCCGTTCGCATCATTACAAAAAGCATTCAAGTTACAATTTAAATTTTCAATTCCAGCCTCAGCACCAATATAATCTATCTCCATCGTAGCGGGATTAATTTTATCAATTCCTTTAGAGTGGATTACAATAATATTCCCTTGCCAGTCAATGGTAATTCCTGTAATCTCATTATCACGAAGACCTTCTTTAATACTCAGTTGGTAAAATTGCTTTCCATCAAATCGATAAATTCCGTGATTGAGTGTACTAAACCAAATATTCCCTTTCTTATCCTCTGTGATTGAATAAACAACAACATTGTTTTTCCCATCAAACGCACTATAGCTTTTGTATTTTCCTTTATCCAAACAGCTAAGTCCTTTGCCATCGGTACCAAACCAAACTCTATTTTTGGAATCGACAAAAACATCATAGACAAAAATTTCCCCGGGACTATTAGCACCACTAAAACTTTTAAAAGAATAAGTTAAACTTCCAGGACTATTTTTAGCTTCTTTGATTGTACATTCAGCTACACCACCTAATGTAGCAAGCCATATTTTATTGTCTTTCCCCTGAATAGAAACAATGTTTGCATTCTTTAAGCCATCGCGAGAACCAAACTTTTTAATTTCATTATTAAAAGTATTTAAACGAAATAATCCATTATCGAAAGTTCCAATCCATAAAAAGCCCCAATCATCAAGGAATAGAGAAACAATATGCAACTTTGACAAGGCAGGAACATTTATTTTCTGAATGATTCCGCCTGATAAAGAGGTGTTGTATTTAAATAGCCCTTTCTTATTAGAGAACCATAAAAAACCTTCAGGGTCGTGAGTGATAGCTTGAATATCGTTAAAATCGCTACTCCCATTATTTATAAATTCAATTTTTTTAGTCGGACGAAAAATTAATTTATTATCCGCAGCAATCCAGCTATTTCCTTCTCTATCGAAAATAGAAAAAGAAATTTTCGTATACTCGAAACCGCTAGAAGAATTAAAATAATTTACTTTGCCATTTTTTAAAGTTGAGAAAGAAACCAATCCGTTCTTTTCAGTTCCTACCCAACATTCATTATTACTATAATTGATTTTATTTACTGCGCCCAAAGTCCAATTAGTAAGATTCGCTGGTTTAGAAAACCGATTAGTACTAATATCTAAATAACAAACTCCCGCCTCCTCAAATCCTAAAATGGCCTTTGAGTTACTCAATAGTGTTATTTCCCTCACAATATTTTCTGGCAAGCCACTCTTTGTATTTAGCAATTGGAAATTATTGGATTTATTAAATTTAAGTAACCCGATATCTGTCCCTACCAATGCATTACCATCAGCCGTTACGACCATAGTATAAATAAACTGTGCCTCACCTGATAAAATTTTCTTCCACTGATCATTTTTGAAAGAATAAATCCCTTCCCCATAAGTAGCGACCCATAATTCGTCGGAAGTGCGATTAATAATTGTTTTTACTGCAGAATGAAATGGTGTGTTTACTGCTTTAAATTTATCAGACCTGCGTTTAAATAGTTTTCCTTCCTCTGTTGCAACCCAAATAGTCTGACTCCTATCCTGGTAAATACAACTTATAGAAGCTTTAATATTTGTTGAATCAGCAATTGCCTTATCAAAATCAAATCCATCAAATTGATATAGTCCATGATCAGTTCCAACCCATATAAAACCCTGCTTATCCTGAAATAAATTTTGAATTTTAAGATTTTTATTCTCCTTATCTACTTGAAGCAACTTGTTAAAATCAGCCAAATTAGCTTCACTGCTTTTTGAAGAAAAGCAAAGTGAAATAAGTAGAAATGCAAACTTTAAAATAGTTCTCATTTGATAGTAGTGGTTACCAGAGTTGCCTGAATATTTACTTTAATATCAGGGGCTATTTTCTGATTAACAATTCTTGGAATTCGTATTTCATAATCACTTAATGCGACCGAAAAACTAGTATTCAGTTTTAATCCCGAAGGCGAAACCTCAATGTTACCTTTAATCAGTTCTTCTTTGGTAACACCTTTAATTTTAAACATTCCTTTAACACGTATCAAATAGGTTCCATTCTTTTTAAAATCGATATCATCTATGATTCGGCCGGTGAAAGTGGTGGTTGGATATTTATCACTCTCCATATAATTATCATTGAAATGTTCCTTTTGCAAGGCGCTATTAAAGCCCTCAAAACTTTTGTTGCTGATTGAAAAAGCAAAATTCTTGTTATTAGGGTCAACCAAACCTGTTAAAGCAGTTGATTCAGCCGTAATAGTTTCTAACTCAGCTTCCGACTTAAAAACAACCTTCGATGATTTTATTGAATAAACCTGTCGGACGGATGCATATACCATCCCGACAATTAGCACTAAGGAGAATAATAGTATTTTGAACTTCAATGGAATAACTTTAGTAAAGCAAATGATATAGTCTTTACAGAATTACGAAGTTAGGCAGTGAGCCTTTAATAACCTAACATCAATTTGTTTTTTCGTGCCGTTTGAATAGTCTTTTATCATTGCTCAGCGTGTGATTTTTCCCGTTTAAAAAAATAACTTGGCTTTCACTTTATTTCTTAGCCATAGTTATACTTGAATTTGACTGATTTAGAGCAAATAATAGTTTCTTTTTAAGAAAAAAAAGGCGAAATTCGCACAACAATTCTAAACCCTGTTACATGACTTTTTATGTCTGCCAATAACATTGTTAAACAACATTATAAAATCAGTCAAGCTGATCGAATTAAGCTGTTGAACCAAAAGCCATTAATCATATGGCTCACGGGTTTATCGGGGTCTGGCAAAAGCACCATCGCTGATAGTTTAGAACAGTTGTTATTTGAAAAGGGATTTAAAACATACTTGCTGGATGGAGATAATATCCGTCATGGGTTAAATAAAAACATCGACTTTTCAGAGGAAGGAAGAAAAGAAAATATTCGTCGTATTGGCGAGGTAGCAAAATTGTTTGTAGATGCTGGCTTGATTGTCATAACGGCATTTATATCTCCTTTCAAAGAAGACAGAGCAACCGTGCGTTCGTTGGTTTCGGAAGGTGATTTTGTTGAAGTGTTTGTTGATTGTCCGTTAGAAATTTGCGAACAGCGCGATGTAAAAGGCTTGTATGCGAAAGCGCGCAAAGGCGAGATTCCTAACTTTACAGGTATTTCTTCGCCTTTTGAGCAACCTGAGCAACCAGAAATTCATGTGCATTCCGACAAGGCAGCCCTTGAAGAGTGCGTAAATGCGATTTATAATTTTATTCAAGATAAAATAGAGATTAGTAAATTATGATAAAGTACCATTTGAATCATTTGCGAGAGCTGGAAGCGGAAGCCATTTATGTTATCCGCGAAACAGCTGCTCAATTTGAGCGTCCAGCAATGCTCTTTTCAGGAGGAAAAGATTCAATAGTGATGACACACCTTGCACGAAAAGCATTTTACCCTGCAAGAATTCCTTTCCCATTATTGCATGTTGATACAGGCCATAATTTTCCTGAAACATTAGTTTTTCGAGATAAAATGGTAGAAGAAATCGGAGCGCGTTTAGAAGTTCGTTACGTACAAGATTCTATCGATAAGGGCAGAGCACGTGAAGAAAAAGGACCTAATGCGAGTCGCAATGTCTTACAAACCGTAACCCTATTAGATGCATTAGAAGAATTAAAAGTAGATGCTGCTATGGGAGGCGCAAGAAGAGATGAAGAGAAAGCCAGAGCGAAAGAACGATTCTTTTCTCATCGTGATGAATTTGGCCAGTGGGATCCAAAAAATCAACGTCCTGAATTATGGATGTTGCTGAATGGGAAAAAACACATGGGCGAACATTTCAGAGTGTTTCCACTTTCGAACTGGACAGAAATGGATGTATGGATGTATATTCAATTAGAAAAAATTGCAATTCCTGAAATTTATTTTTCTCACGAGCGTGAGATTATACTTCGTGATGGAGTTTTGTTAGCGAACTCAGAATTCATCATGAAAAAAGAGAGCGATTTAATTGAAACACGTGTTGTACGTTTCCGTACTATTGGCGACATGACCTGTACGGGAGCCGTTGAATCGCCTGCCTCTACCCTATCTGAAATTATTGATGAGATTGCTGCATCAAGAGTTACAGAACGAGGGACTCGTCATGATGACAAGCGTAGTGAAACAGCAATGGAGGATAGAAAAAAAGCGGGATATTTTTAATTAATCAGAAGACAAAGAAAATTATGAGCGATTTTAGCAGTGAAGGTTATATGAACATGGAACTTCTTCGGTTTACCACCGCAGGAAGTGTAGATGATGGAAAGAGTACGTTGATTGGTCGTTTGCTTTACGATTCAAAACAAATTTTTGAAGATCAGTTAGAGGCTATTGAACAACGTAGTCAGCAGCGTGGCTTTGAACACGTAGATTTAAGTTTGTTAACTGATGGATTAAAAGCAGAACGTGAACAAGGAATTACGATTGATGTGGCGTATCGTTATTTTGCCACACCTAAGCGTAAGTTTATAATTGCTGATACACCAGGACATATACAATATACACGTAATATGGTTACGGGTGCTTCAACAGCAAATGCTGCATTGATATTAGTAGATGCCCGTAAAGGAATTTTAGAACAAACCATTCGTCATTCATTCATCGCTTCATTATTGCAAATTCCACATTTGATTATTTGCGTGAATAAAATGGATCTTGTTGATTATTCAGAAGAGGCATTTAATAAAGTTGTAGAAGAGTATAGAAGTTTATCGACTAAGCTTGACATAAAGGATGTACACTTTTTACCGATTAGTGCATTGAAAGGTGATAACGTAGTTGAGAAATCAACGAACATGCCTTGGTATCAGGGAACAACGTTAATGTACTTATTAGAGAATTTACATATTGGCAGCGATGAAAATCATATCGATTGTCGTTTCCCTGTGCAGTATGTTATTCGTCCGCAGCAAACCGAGTATCACGATTTCAGAGGATATGCAGGAAGAATTGCAAGTGGTATTTATAAGCCAGGCGATAAAGTAAAAATATTGCCAAGCGGAGAAACGGCCGAGATAAAAACTATTGAATTATTCGGAGAGCAAATTTCAGAGGCCTATGCTCCTATGTCGGTAACTATGACGTTAGACCGCGATGTAGATATTAGTCGTGGTGATATGATTGTTCGCGAGAACAATGTACCATCCATGGAACAGGAATTTGATATTATGATTTGCTGGATGAATGCAAACAATTTACAAGTTGGTGGTAAGTATGCCATTCGTCATACAGTAAAAGATGCACGATGTGTAATTAAAGATATCAGATATAAAGTTGATATTAATTCGATGCATCGTAATGAACAAGACAAGGATATTGCAATGAATGATATTGCTAGAATCAATGTTAAAACAACAGTGCCTCTTTATTTTGATGCTTATCGCAAAAATCGACACACAGGAAGTATTATATTAATTGATGAAGCTACTAACGAAACTGTAGCGGCAGGAATGATTGTTTAAGATGAACTATACTACACTTATTGAGCGCGCTATTGTTGCTTCTATTCACGCAGGAAAAGAAATATTAAAAGTTTACGAAGGTGAAATTATCGTTGAAATGAAAGACGATAAAAGTCCGCTTACCGAAGCTGACAAGCGTTCTAATTCTGAAATTGTAAAATTTTTAGAAAGCACAACACTACCTGTTTTAAGTGAAGAAGGAAAATCGATTGATTATACGGATAGAAACAACTGGGATTTATTCTGGTTAGTAGATCCATTAGATGGAACGAAAGAATTCATAAAACGTAATGGAGAGTTCACCGTTAACATTGCATTAATAAAAAATCAAACTCCAGTTGGCGGTGTGATTTATGCACCTGTAATAAACGATTTATATTTTTCGATTGAAGGTGTAGGTGCTTACAAATTAAATTGTCCAATTGATGAATTGCTTACATTGATAAGTAACGAAAATTTCATTAATTCATTAATTGCTAAAAGTAACAAACTACCAATTGCAAAAGGAGATCGTATTTTTACGGTTGTTGCAAGCCGTAGTCATATGAGTGAAGAAACAACTGCTTTTATTGATCAGTTAAAATCGCAGCATGGAGAAATCAATCTGATTTCTAAAGGCAGCTCTTTAAAACTTTGTTTAGTTGCCGAAGGTGCTGCAGAAGTGTATCCGCGCTTTGCTCCTACTATGGAATGGGATACCGCCGCAGGACATGCTATCGCTTTAGGTGCAGGATTAACGGTACGCCACACTGATAGTAACGAACCGCTAGTTTACAACAAGGAGAATTTATTGAACCCTTGGTTTGTGGTGGAATAAAAAACAGACACTACAAGAAGCAATGTCTGTTTCTGAACAAGATTTTAATGGAACTATTAATGCGAAACGATTAACTTATGTAAACCGTTTCCTTTGTTTGTATATAGCTTCACCAAATAAACTCCGTTAACAAAACCAGCAGTATTCATCGTAGTTGAAGTCATACCTTCAATGTTTTCCGAATAAACTGTTTGTCCTAATAAGTTTAGCACTTCTAATCTATCAGCATTCTGAAAATTTATTGAAACTGCATCTTGAGCAGGGTTTGGATAAACAGCAAAATTCTCCATTACATTTTCAGAAAGTCCAACAGGTGAAGGTGGGACATATCCCGAGCTACAAAGAGTACCGTTTAAATATCCTTTTAGTGTGTAGATACTTCCATTTGTAAACGAAGGTGCTAATAATATGAACTTAACAACCGCCAATATAGTATCATTTGTGCAAGGTGAAAAAGTACTTGAAGTAAAACGAATAGTTGAGTCGATTGAAAAATAATACGACAGTCCTTGCAAGTAAGTTGTAACGTTAACTGTAGTATCATACTGTAAAACGTTATGATCGTACTTCAACGAAAAATCTAACGAATAAACTAAATCATCTGATTTAATAGAAACCGGAATTTGAATTGCGCCTGTTACTCCAGTAAGTTGAGAGTAATCAAAGATGACAGAGTCTAATGCATCAATTGTTTGAACATCTGTTTGACCAGGATTTGTAGTTATAGTAGTTTGCTGTGCCATTAAGCTGCAAGTCCATAAAACAAATAGGGTAATTAGTAATATTTTCTTCATTGAATTATAGTTTAGTATATTTATAAAAAAGGTCGG
Organism: Bacteroidota bacterium; assembly: GCA_046052065.1. Taxonomy (GTDB): domain Bacteria; phylum Bacteroidota; class Bacteroidia; order AKYH767-A; family OLB10; genus CAINEC01. Next base: position 20,269 of record JBJOND010000015.1, read on the forward strand.
CTCAAAAAGCTTGAACCGACCTTTTAAGATTAGAAAAATATTATTTGTTTACAACAACTTTCTTTACAGAAACATTTGTTCCGTTGTAAACTCTCATCATATAAACGCCATTTGCAATTGAAGATGTGCTGATTGAAGCAGCTTCGTTAGCAAATACATTTGTTTGATAAATTACCTGACGACCAGAAATGTCAACTAATTGAACCATTGCATCTTCACTTACAACTACATTGATCATATCAGTAGCTGGGTTAGGGAAGATATTTACAATAGCACCAGTTCCAGAAATTTGTCCGTTAGCAATTTCGAAAGCAACACGCTCACCATTGATGTAAGCAGCAATTGCGTTGAAATCGTTAGCAGAAACTTCATGACTTCCGATAGCAAACTTCACATTTAAAATCTGAGAATTTAAATCGTAGTTTGTTAAGCTATTTGAAGTGAAACGTAATGTTTGATCATCATTGTTGAAGTTAGATAATGTCTCTAAAGAGTTTGTTCTATCAACAACTGTGTTAAACGACATTGCAGAAGTATTGAATTGTAATGCAAAGTCTAATGAGTTAACATCTTGAGTTGAAGAAATTAAAACAGGCACATTGATATAACCATTTTCAACTGTTGCTTTCGCTAAATCCATTGTAACTTTTTCTGAAGAACGGAAAGCGCTATTAGGATTTACAGTTGCATAGTTACCATCGATATCACCAATTAAAATTCCTTTGTAAGTCATTGTTGAAATTGTAGGACAAGCTGTAGTAGTAACAGCGTTTACAGGAGAACAGAATGATAATACAGGAACTTTGAATTTAGAGAAACCTACTCCATCGTTACCTGGGTAAGTAGCAGAGATTGTAAATGCAGGACTTGTAGCTACTAAAGCAGTATCAACGAAACTCCAGTCTTTTGATAACTGACCATTTGATACACCCTGTGCATTGTAGTTCCATGCTTGACGGAATTCACCGATTAATAATACAGCACGTTGATTGATCTGAGATACGTCACCAGCAGATACTACTCCATCTTGGTTAACATCCATTGCAATAATCTGATAAGCATTTGGAATAAATGTAACATCACCTAATAATACCTGACGTGCTCTTAACGCATCGAATCCGTTGATTACTGGTTGCATGTCTGTTGTAGCAGGAATATCTTTGTTGATATTGATGTTAACACCATCATTTACATTGTAGCTAAAATTACCTAATGTATCAGGATTTGTAACTGTTGTTGATGGCAAATTACAGTTAGCGTTATTACCATTAATTGTAGTTGCTAAAAACTCATTAGGATTAGCTGCATTGTATTTAATTGGAGAATTGTTTGACCAGAAGGATAACTTACCAGTGTAAGAAGAATCTTTAAATGCTTGATAGGTTCCTGATTGAACTAACTTTCCTTCAACACCATTAAAATAACTTTCTTGTAATGTTGAAACAGAAACAGTTGTTACATCTGTTGAAGTAAATGTTGCAGTTTTATTGAACTCAACACAGAACACATTACCAACACCTGTAAACTTAGTAGATGCAGGAGCTGCAGAGTTTAAAAATAAAGCGATAGTGATTTTGCTGTTTGTTGTATCAATACTATTGATAGCAGTAACAAAAGCAGGATTGATTAAGTCACTACCAACAGTGATTACTCCAGTTGGAGTTAATTTAGTCTTGTCATAGTTCATTACTACATCGTATCCAATTACATCAGCAACTGTATCAAATGCAATAACTGGAATACAAACTGTAGTTTCAGTACAAGAAGCAACTGAAGATTGTACATTGTATGGTAATGCATTTGGATCAGCAATACTGATAGCAATAGCTAAAGAAGTAGTGATAGCACCACGATCGTCAGTTGCTTTAACTGTTAATGAAGCATTTCCGATTACACTTGTCCAAGAGAATGAGTAAGGAGAAGTGTTATCAGTTCCAACTAATACATTGTTTACATAGAAACCAACGCTTGCAATTGAACCATCACCATCTGTTGCAGTTGCAGTAATGTTAACTGCTGCAGGTGCAGTATATAAAGCGCCAGCTGCAGGAGCTGTGATTGAACATGAAGGAGGAACGTTATTTAATACAGTAACACCTACCGCAGTTGATGTAGTTGTTGCACCTTGGTCATCAGTTGCAACAGCAGTAATTGAATGAGAACCTAAAACTGCTGTCCAAGTTGCAGTGTATGGAGAAGTAGCATCTGTACTGATTGACACTCCATCAACGAAGAATTGTACTTGAGTAACAGAACCATTATCTGTTGCATTAGCAGTAATGTTTACTACATCACCTGTAATTAAACTAGCACCATTTGTTGGAGCTGTAATTGCACAAGTTGGAGCTGGATTAGCAGAAACTGTGATAGTGATTGTAGCAGTTGTAACACCACCTTGATCATCTGTAGCAGTTGCAGTTAATGTACGAGTTCCAATAACACCTGTATAAGATGCAGAATAAGGAGCAGTAGCGTCAACACCTACCGAAACACCATCAACTTTGAATTCAACTTGAGTGATTGTACCATCAGCATCAGTTGCATTTGCATCTAATGTGATTGATGATCCTGTAATGAAACTTGCTCCATTAGTAGGAGAAGTAAATGATACAGCTGGTAATGCATTTGGTGCACCTACAGTTCCTGATAAACTTGCAATCGTAATTTCAGCACCTGTTGGATTTGAAGAAACGAAATTTTGAACACCACCTGTTGGAGTACCTACTTGAATGTTTAAGGCATAAGTTAAAATTCCGTTTGTTGTAAACTGACCAATTAATACACGGTTAGTTGCAGTTGGACCAGTAGAACCATTTAAAGATGCGATAGAACCGTTAGATGTAGTGAATGAACCACCAACACTGCTAGTTGCATCAAATACTCCTAAGTCACCATTACCTGTATTATTAATACCTACAAACGTTACTGCTTGAGGAGTAGCAACAACTTGTCCGTCTTGAATAGAGATAGCGATTCCGGCAGAAGGATCCGCATTTGCTAAAACACTGTTTGCGTTACCTACTGAACCATCTGTATCTTCTGTTTTTAATACACCCATTTTACCAGCACTTGAAGCTCCTACCGAGAACCATGAATCTAACATTGCAGCACCTTTTCTGTTATTAGCAGCTGAAATACCATTAGGACTTGTTCCACCGTAGTTTTCTTCGTTAAAGAATGAAGTGCTAGAAGAAATTGTTAATGGATGAGCAGCTACACCATATAATGCCTGGAATTTATATCCTGGTAGTAAGTCAGCATAGATACGGTAAGTTACAGATCCTACAGGTAAATTACCACCTGAGTTGTTAGCAGCATAAGTTGAATCAGCTGCGTTTGCTACGTAGTATTTTTCTACGATAATGTTCTCTAGACCATTTTGAGCAAAAGACTTGCTTACAAATAGTGCAGAAAAAATAAATAATAAACTAAATATTTTTTTCATAAAATAAATTTCTAATAATAATAATTAATTGTACTTATTGTTTACTTCTTATTGACAAGACTGATTGAATTGTCCTAATAATTGTAAGAAGTCAACATTGTTAGTGATACCATCGCCATTGCAATCAGTAGGGCATGGTTGTAAACCACTAGTAACATTGATTAACTGAGTATATGCCCAATTTGATAACCAGTTTTTACCTGATGCTGGGAATGCACCTTTATAAGTTACTGGAGTATAGAAACCATCAGCTGCTGGTGTAGGACATCCTGCTGCGTTAGTAATTTGTGGATTAGGAACTGCGTCAAACTTAGTTGTAACTACATTAGTTGAAAAGTTTGCAGCCCATGTTGGAACGAATCCTGGCAATGATGTAAAACTTGTATTTAAGTCAGTAGTGAAAAACTGCGTTGAATCTGTAGCAAGTACTACTCCAGCAGCATTTTTATCTACAGCGATATCTTTAGTGTTACCAACAAATGCATTACATTTAACTACTAAGCTATTTGAACCATTTCCACCTGTATTTGCCCAGTTATGGTATGCTTCAAAACCACCTGTTCTAGTACCAGTAGCTTTAATTAAGTTTAAGCCATAACGGAAGTTTGCAAAAATTGAATTATAAACTTCACCTTCTGTATATTCTTTAGCTTGTAATGCAGATAATCCTGAGTTATCAGCAGATAATGTTTTTTTAGCATTTCCAATCATTGTAGCGTTATAAATAACAGGATGTGAACGAGGAAGCAAGTTTGATTTCTGATCGTCAGCGTCCATTTCAAAAGCGTTATCAGCATCAGCACTTACAGTTGTATCTGATGCTCTAATACCAAAAATAAATTGTGCTTTACCTGAGTATCCTAAATCATAATCAAACATGTCATCATTGTTGAATAAAGTAGCATAGTTCTTTACATTTACTGTACCCCCAAACATTTCAATTGCATCATCATTACATGAAACAATTTCAATATGATCTAATGTTGTTCCACGACCTACTGATCCTAATGATAATCCGTTTAACTCACCACCTAAAACTAAGATAGCTCCAGAGAAACGAATAGAAACGTATGTCATGATACCTGAGTTATCGTTATCATCAAATGTTTCACCTGCTGTTAAATTAACACCAAACTGATCTTTTGCGTTAGTTGAATTGAAACCTTCGAAAGTTCCTAAACCATCAGCAACACAAATTTTACCAGCAACACCAACTGAGAAAGGTCCGTTTTGAGCAAGCTTTAAGTTATTAGTTGCTTTACCTGCGATACAAATACCACCCCACTTACCTTTGTTAGTTAATGAATATGTTCCATCCATTGGATCAGCTTCTGCAGTAAATACAATACCGCAAGTTTCAGTACCGTTAGCAAAGATTTTACCACCTCTTGAAACTGTTAATGCAGTTGCAGAGTCAGCTGTAGAATACGCACGAGCTTTAACTACAACTCCTGGATTGATTGTTAAAGACTTTCCGTCAGGCACATAAATTTTCTTATCCAAGATGTACAGTTTTGAACAATCTAGGATCGTGTTTGTAGCTGTTAAGTTTCCATCATCATTACCACCTACGGTAGCTAAAGAAGATAATAACACAGTAGGGCGTGATGATACAGATGGACATCCGCAATCAGCGCCTAAGTTAGTTTGAGCAAACGAAGACGTTGCCAATGCAAATACAGCCGATGCTGCTAATGCAATTCTTGTAATTAATTTTTTCATTGGTTTATAATTTTGGTTTTTTAATTTCCTGCACCAAAAGTAGAACGCCAACAAAAATTTAACTGAAAAAATAACTTATGAAATCTTTACGTTTAAAGCACTTTAATGTTAAGAGATTTACTTTGAAAATACATTCTGTTAACATTAAAATAAAAGAGGCCCCTTAAGACCTCTTTTAACTGAATATTTTATTGTTAGTCTTTAACACATCTAACACTAAATCCGTACCCTTTTTCGCAGTGTGAACGAAGAATTGTCGTTTTCTTATAATCCATGTATCGATAGTACAATTCATCACTTGTAACATCCGTAGTGGCTGTCCACCAGAACCCTGTATGCAATAATCCCGGATCACCAAAAGTTCCATTAGGTAAACGACAACTCCCTGCAGAAGCCGAAAACCCAGATGAATTAGTTGGCCAAAGATCAGCAAATCGAACCCATCCCTGTGAACCTGCAACTTTTAATTTCTGCGCTTCATCACTTCCTCTCCATCCAAACTGATTGGCTGCTGCCGCCGACATTCCCTGCGATTGCTCAAGGCTTTTCCATTCTTCGTCTGTTGCAATATGCCATCCCTGTGGTGCTAATCCTTTAACATCTAACACTGCATAGGAATTATACAATAAACCTGGGGCTGTACTCAAATTGTTATATTGGGAATAAGAAGCCACAGTGTCTATCCAATTGTTATCAGCTTGTCCGTCTCCAATTGTAGTTCCATCTCTGAACTTTTTTACTTTCAGATTTTCTGACATCCACCACTTACCACCAATCTTTACCGTCTTGTAAACATTCCCGTCTATATCGGTCATGGTTCCAGTTTCATTTACAACTACTGGCGATATCGTATCATCTTCGCAAGAACTTAAAGCAAAAGTTAAAGTGATAAACGAAAATAAAATAACAAGGCTTCTCATTAATTGATTTGTTTTCATTCTTTAATTTTTAATAATTACTTGTGATTGAATTGAATCTTGTGATAAGCATTTCAAAATATAAATGCCACTCACCAAATTAGTCAATGAAATATTTTTTGTCCATGAACCTTCTGAAATATTATCTGAAAAGTTCAAAATTTCATTGCCAAAAGAATTCATTAAAATGAATTGTGTATCACCTATATTTTTCTCTCCATCTAAGCTAATTGTAATATCGCTGGTTGCGGGGTTAGGATAAACAGACATTAAACGATTTCCTAAATTGATATCAGGACATACAAATGCAATATCACGATCGTTGCAATATCCAGGATAGCAACACATTTCTGGAACAGAATAATTTGCATCAGCATCATAATTACAAGCTAACACATCCATGCAACCTAGCTTTACTAATGTTAAACATTTGGAAGAATCGCTGCAGGCATTCTGTGCACTATATTCAATATAATTCGGATCAAGGCAACCACATTGTGGAGGGTACTTTAAAATTGGTAACGATTTATAAATTGAATTTTGAATTACAGTATCATTACCTGAAGCCACATAATTAATAGTTGCTCCTGTACTGTCAATAACAGTAATATTTAATTCAAACTCCAGCTGACCTGCAGTAGTAAATTGACCAATCAGTACATTGTTAGACGGACCTTGTCCTAATATTCCACCATTATATTGCAAAGTAGCATTTGCTGAAATAAACGATGTTGCTGTATCGCTACCAAAAATAGTTGAATCGTTTAATGAATTAATAGCTGGCAAATCGCCACCCACTAAATAGTTTGATACAAGTACACTTGATAAAATCAAACCATCTTGCGTTGTTAAAGGAATACCTACACTTGGATCTGTATTACTTAATAAATTCTGGTCATTGTTAGTACCACCTACTTCAGAACCATTGGTATCTTCTGTTTTTAAAATACCATGATGTTTATTTGTAGCTGCACCAATACTAATCCAGCTGTCTAAACCAACTGTACTGATTGCTAAATCATTTCTATTGATCTTGAATCCGTAAGTGCCGCCATTAAAAGAACTTAAAGTATCGTTATTAAAAAAAGGCTGACTACTTTTAAAAATCAACAAATGCGATGAATCAGCAAACACTCGTGAGATTTTACTGCCTGCAACTAGATCAATAAATACACGATAGGTAACTGCGCCTTGTTGCAACTGACCACCATCCGTATTAGCTATATCATTGGCATCTGCTACATAGTACTTCTCAACTATTACATTTTGAATCTGTGCCTGCGTGTTTATACCTATAAACAAAAACAGAACTAATAATTTTATAATTGCTTTCATTGTATTATATCTTATAAGAAACACCTACTTGGAAACTTGATCCGAAACGGAATTTATCAAACGACTCATTCCAGTCTTTTTTAAATATTGGAGAATCAAACAAATTGTTAATGCCTTTCCCAATACCTGACTGATAAGAACCATCGCTATAATTATAAGCTCGCACAATTGGAGCATTTAATAAATCACGTCCTGTTACACTAACGGTAAAGTGTTTACCCAGTTTTTTAGATACCTTCAAGTCGATTGTATTTCTTGGCAATTCAAAAATATCCGGAACATTTAACTGCCCAACAGATAAAACAAGTCGTGGCCCTTGAACATTATAAGTTAAGGATACATTTAACCCAAGACTATCTTCATTGTATGATAAAATTGCATTGAAAATATAAGGTGCCTGACCAAACATCGAACGCTTAATTGTATCAATAGGAACAAATTGCTTAATACCGTTATTAACGTAAATTGTATTTTGTACCACTTCAGTAGCAGATTTAACAAAAGTTATATTGGTACGCGCCTCAAATTTCTTCGTAATTTTTCGCTTACCTTCAAACTCAGCACCTACTACTGTAGAATAATCTACATTTTGCCAAGTGATAAAGTTTGAATTAACTAACTCAATATGATTTTTAAATGTTTTGAAAAACATACTTGCCGAAAAATCATTTCCTGAAGGATAATATTTTTCATAGCGTATATCATAATTATTGACGTTCACCATTTTCAAACTTGAATTACCAACAACTGGCAAACGGAATTCGTAATCGAATACTGCAATGTCTGAAAGCTCACGAATACTTGGTCGAGCAACAGAGCTACTAAAATTCAAACGAATATTGGTAGGAGCCCCATCTGTTTCCTTTAGTTTATAGATAACATTAACACTTGGCAAAATGCTCAACTCATCTAAAACTCCAGGATTTGCTAATGGCAAACTGTTATCGTAAATTCTTCTTTCATCATCTGGTGCATAGTTCAAAGAATCAAATTTCACAACATCTGTATAGAAGTCAGCTTTCTCTACCCTAACACCACCGGATATACGCAACTTTTTATTCACTGCATAATCTGACATTGCATATCCCGCAAATATTGTTGCATTACCAAATATATGATTAACAGCACCGAAGTTGCTAAACTCTGAACTATTGTAATATGTAGAGAAAGATGAAACACCACCAACCGTCTGAATATCAAAATATGAGTTATCCAAAAATGAATTTAAATCACCAACAAACGTACTCCTCTCTGTTCTTACATCGTATTGATACTGGTCATACTTTTTATCATTACGTTGATACGCACCACCGAATTTTAACTTACGAGATAATCCTGTAGTGTCTTTTGATATAGGTAATTCAAATGAAATTCTTGAATCAAAAAAATCATCATTTAAATAACGATAAAAACGAGCGATTGTACCTGTTGTTCCCTCAATCTGAAATTCACCGTTTGGATTTTTAGTATAACGAACATTTTTGAAATCAGGAATCTGACTATTACCATTTGTATAAGAAGCATTTGCTTCAATCTTCAATTTATACTTGGGAATGTAATGTTCCGATTTATACTGATAAACTAACTGACTTCTCTGTTCAAAAAACTGAGCCTTCGTAATTTTAATACCATTTTGAGGGTCAATCGCATCAAATGAGTTTCGTACGTTATTTACGCCCGTTAAATTAGGCATGAATAGAAAGGAAACACTGTTATTAGGATTTAATTTATAGGCCACATTAAAAAGTGCACTCCATCCATTTGTTTCACGACTAGCCTGCTGTGAGATACTTTCAGTTTTACGTCTCGATGGGGTACCATCAGGTAATTCGTCGTAAGCCCAACGTACTACTTCTGATTGTGGATCGTATACAACACTTGTCCCGTACTTGAATCCTGCAATAAATCCTAGAGGTCTTCCAAATAAATTTACTTGATTACCTATGCTAAAACTTTGAGAAAAGTTTAAAGGTGCATTTCGTGTAGTAGTATTCCAATTATTTGCAAACCTCTTTGCAGAAGCCGGTGCATTTGCATTAATAGAATTAAATGCATCTGATTTATATCCTCCAGTATTAAATAAATCCTTTGCCTGATTAAATGCTGCTGGATCATCAAATAATGCAGGTGCTAATAAGCCCAATTGTACTAATCCTAACTTGAAATAAGTATTACTTATATCTTCAGTAGGATCAATTGAAGTAACACCTAATGAACTAAAATAATCACCTAAACCAAGTGCTCCAAATGTTTGTAATAAGGTAGGTTCTGTATTTGCAAATGCAAAAGAAGCATGATCATAATCTCTCAGCCCATCATCATAACCTAACCAGTCCGTAGAACTTCTATCTGATGAAACTACATTTTTAAATGTTGATTGATTGTTATAACCAAAATTTGTTTCAACATTAATAGCCAAATTATCTGGATAGTCCTTTGTTTCTACCGATAAAAAGGCACCTGCCCAGTCACCAGGCAAATCAGGACTTGCAGTTTTCGTGATAAAAACATTATCAATTAAGCTTGCTGGAAATAAATCTAATTTAATATTATTCGTAAACGGATCCAATGTTGGAATCATAGAACCATTAACTGCTGTTTTTACATATCTGTCGCCAATACCACGAACCGTAATAAAACCACCATTTGTAGAAACACCCGACACACGAGATACCGCAGCAACAACATTGGCATCACCTGTTTTCTTCATTGTTTCAGAAGAAATATAATCCATTGACACCGCCGCATTCTTCTTCACCATTTCTGAAAAATACTCTCTTGCTTTTGTAGCCTTAGCAGAAATCTCAACACCTTTTAATTCTTGTGCCGAAGACTCCATGATGATATCTTTAACAACTACTTTACCTTCCGGATTGATAGTAATTTCCTGATTTTTATAACTCACGTAAGTAAAAACAACTACTTGCGGACCTGCATCTTTAAATGTTAAAGAATAATTACCATCAAAATCAGAACTGGTTCCGACAGCACGATTGTTCTTTAGCATAACGGTAACGCCTATGAGCGTTTCGCCGTTTGTATCGATTATTTTTCCACGAATTGTTCCTTGTCCGAATGAACTAACTACACAAGAAATTAATAACAACAAGAGTAATAATGGCTTCTTCATAATAGAAGTCGTAAGGGCTTTTATTTTTTAATGAACTTTTGAGTTGAACTGATTCCGTTTACTGATAATTCAATAAAGTAAAGTCCTGTATTTAACTTGTCTACTTCAATTTGCTGAATATTTTTTTGAGCATTTACAGCAAACAAACCAGTAGCAACCATCTTTCCTGTTAAGTCATAAATAGAATAAACAACTTCTTCTGATTTAATATTTGCAGTATTAATAAATAAGCTGTTTTCTACTGGATTAGGGAAAGCAGAGAAAGAAACATTTCTTGATGATGGAGTATACACACCAATGCTTGGAGATGTATAAGTAAGAGAAGGAATAGAAGTTTCACTTCCTACAGGATTTGAAGCAACATAATTTTCAACACCACCCGTTGGAGTACCAACTTGAATATTTAACTCGAACGATAAAGTACCATTTGTAGTGATTTGTGCAATTAATACTTTATTATCTATTGGATCAGGACCAGTTGAACCGTTTAAAGAAGCCCAAGAACCATTATTAGTAAAAAATAATGGACCATTAGTACCATCATTTAAGTTATCAAAAACAGTAATTTCAGTGCTGATACCAACAGAAGTTACTGATTCTGGTGTTCCAGCAAAAAATCCATCCTGAACCGTTAAAGGAATTCCCATAGCAGGATCATTATTTTGTAATACTTGAGGTGAGTAGTTATTTACTGCATTATTTAAACCGTCATCCATCGATTTCATAATACCAAAGTTGCCATTACAAGCTGCACCAACAGATAACCATGAATCAATCATAACCGTATTTCTTGCTGCATTTGTTTTTGAAAATGTAGGTGATGTTGAACCACGATCTTCATTATTCCAGAATAAAGTAGTCGTTGCAATTTTCAAATCATGTCCTGGTACACCATAAGCAGCCTGAAACTTATAGCCTGGCAACATATCAGCATAAATCCTGTACGTTACTGACCCTACTGGCAAAATTCCTCCATCAAGATTAGCATTAGTATCGTTGGCATCAGAAATATAATAGGTTTCTACAATTACATTTTCTAATCCGTTTTGAGCTTTAGAAACAAAGCCCGTAATAAGCAATAATGCAATTAGGTAAATTCTTTTCATCGTGGTTGTTTTTAGTGGTTTGTTAGGTATAAGTTTTCAAGCCACAAAATTCCATAGCCTACATGATGAAAAACGAAACAAAATATTATGTTTGGGTTAAGAGCTACAAAAAGTTAACAAACATTCTTTACAATTTATTAATATTACAAAGGGTGCTTTACTGAACAATAAAAGTAATTTCCTCCGATTTAGATTTTGCTCCTGCAAAGTCATGAACTACCGCATGAATTTTTGCAGGGCCTTCCATCTGCGGATTCCAACTAAACTCAAAAGGAGCAACAAATAATTCAGTGAGTTTTGTATCATTTACGTACAAGTCCACTTTACGAATGTTATTGTCTTTATCACTCGCCGAAAATAACAAGGTTTGCTGCTTGTATCTTTTAATGGTTTTATTCTTGAAAACGGAAACCCACTTTACTTCGGGAACATTATTTTTTACTGCTGGATAGGTTAAGTCAGGCACCTGTAATTCAGAGCCTTGCGGATTCTGCGCATAATAATTTTCGGTACCTCCAAATGGGGTTCCCAACTGCAGATTTAATTCAAACGACAACTGCCCATCTGTTGTTAATTGTGCAATTAGTACTTTGTTAGTAGTATCCGTTCCATAAGCCCCACCAAAAGAAGCCCATGATCCGTTGTCAGTAGTAAACACCTGGCCACGTGCACTTGTATCAGTGGTATTATTAAAAATTTCTAAGTTGGATTTATCTATTCCAAAAAATGAAACTACTCGCTGCGGAGAAGCTGCCATTAAACCGTCGTACTTGGTCAACGGAATTCCTGCATCTGGGTTGTTATTTTTTAAAATGTCATTTTTATTCGTGAATGAATTATAGGAATCGTCGGATTTCATAATTCCATAATCAGTATCTGATCCTGCACCAACAGACACCCATGAATCAAGCATCGTTGTATGTTGGTCTAATTTTAATCGTGATACGTCATTCGATACAGCACCTCCATTAACGGTATTGTTAAAGAAATAAGTACTTGTAGCTATTTTAAGTGGATGTCCTGTAATTCCATAAACTGCCTGTAAACTATACTTCGGCTTCATATCAACATAGATTCTATATGTCACAGAACCAGGCTTTAAATAACCTCCTTCTGTAATTTTAGCATCAGCTTCATCAGAGATATAATACTTCTCTACAATTATTCCCTCTAGTCCATTTTGAGCAATAGAACTTTTTCCAACTAATAATAAAACCAATAAAATAATAATGCGCATGACGTGGTAAGTTTATTATGCAAAAGTCCGAGACAAATTCAATTTTTAATTTAAGCCAATATTAAATTTATGTAAACTAATAAACGGAAATGATAAATTAACATATTTAGGTTGAAGCATCATAGAGACATTTTTTCCATTATGAAAAATGTTAACATTTCATTGTGAACTACCCTTCTATATTACAGCTAATTAGAGAATCATTATTCCCTAGCTTCGCTAAACTGTTACACCACCATTTTATGCAGTATAAATGATAAAAAGACTGACCTCGTTTTTTCATAAAGGCGATAAAGATTCTTCCTTTGTTCTGAAAAAGAGCTTTTTAGCACTAGCAGTTCGTCTAGGTGGGATGTTGGCGCAGTATGGATTTATTTTTATTGTAGCACGACTATACGGGCCTAAAGAACAAGGTGCCTTTACGCTTTGCTTCACCGTACTTCAATTGTTTGCTATTTTCTCGCAAATGGGATTAGATAACCGATTAACAAGAATTATTGCAGCAAATAAAGACCAGGCTGATAGTGCTATTATCAAAACAACTTATTTACAATCTTTGCAATTAACACTATTTGCTTCTTCCATTTGGGCTATTGCAACATTCTTTTCTGCTCCGTTTATTGCAGGAGCTATTTTTAGTAAACCAGAACTGACCGACGAGCTCCAGCAAACCTGTATGGCCTTCGTACCTTTCGTTATTATCGGATTAAACAGTGCGGGCTATCGTGGATTTAAAAACATGACTGGTTTCATGATATTTAAAGCGATACAACCATTATTGTCGGCTATTTTACTATTGGTTTTGTTTTATATGAAGTCAAACTGGGGCGTAGTACATGCCTACACGTTTGCAACAATAGGTACTTGTTTGATTAGCATTATTACTTGGTGGCGATTCAGTAATATGAAACAAGGTATTTACCAACCTACATTAAATTGGAGTCAAATGTTGGGCGAATCGATGCCGATGATGTTAACAGGCTCGATGTTTTTTATTATGGGTTGGACAGATAATATCATACTTGGTATATTTCGTCCTTCGGAAGAAGTTGGACTTTATGATGCTGCATTTAAACTATCGACACTATCTGCAATCGTACTGCTGGCTATTAACGCAATACAAGCACCTGTATTTTCAGAACTATATCACAAAAAAGAAATGGGGCGCTTACAACAACTCATTATTAAATCAAATCGATTATTGTTTTTCACGTCATTACCTTTAACATTAGTCCTCTGCTTTTTTCCTGTTTCGATACTTGGATTTTTAGGCCAGGCATTTCAAGGTGCGTGGATTGCACTGATTATTTTATCTATCGGAAACTTTGTAAATAGCATTACTGGTTCAATTGGAATTTTATTACAGATGTCGGGACATCAAAAGCAATACAATAACATAATTACAACTACTGCAATAGGTAGTATCATTTTAAATTTTGTTTTAATTCCTAAATACGGATTGTTAGGCGCTGCCATAACATCATCCTCGGCAAAAATTATTCAGAATTTATTGTCGGTTGCTTATGCTAAAAAAAATCTTGGAATACTATCTATCTACTTACCAGGAATCGAAAAATTAAAAATGCTACGAACGAATAATGCAACAAAATAAAGAACCTAATTTTTTTGTAATTGGTGCTGCTAAGTGCGGTACTACCACGCTTTACAATTTCTTAGAGCAACATAACGAAGTTTATATGTCGCCAATAAAAGAACCACATTTCTTTTGCAGCGATATACGCATCGAGAACTTTAGTGATGAGTACAAAAAATACGTTGCATCAAGAGGCATCAATTTTAGTGAGTACATAGAAAGTGATTTGAAAATAAAGCACTGGGAATGGTACGTTGATACTTTTGAAGGTTATCTTAAACTTTTTAAAAATGTAAATCAAGAAAAAGCGATTGGTGAAATCAGCAATGGTTATTTATTTTCTATGGTTTCTGCGAATGAGATTAAAGAAAAATATCCAGCGGCAAAAATTATTATGATTTTAC
>JBJOND010000016.1:0-30869 GCA_046052065.1 Bacteroidota bacterium
AAATTGATTTTTGTTCAACCTACCATTAAAACAACAAACGGAAGCACCATCGCTTAATGAAGAAAATCAATGGAATATTGTTTGCCCTGTTATTCATGGCAAACTTCGTTACGGCACAAACGTTACAGGTATCGCCCTTACAATTAGTTTTTGGAAGTGTAGATGAATTGTCGGTAGATAGTCAACAGGTTTGGCTGACCAATAACAATGCATACACAGTTAAGGTGTATGATTATCTTTTTACGAAAGTCTATGGAGCAGCAGCTTTTTCGGTTAATCAACAGCAATATTCGTTAGCGCCTGGTGCAGCAGTTGGAGTCTGGGTTCGCTTTTACCCTTCGCATAACATTAATCACAATTGTGAAATGATTATCAGAACGGACGGACCTAAAGGTGACGCTCGTGTTGATTTAAGAGGACAAGGTCGTTATTCGAATACGTATTATGATACAACTGAAAATCTTTCGGAAGAGAGTTTAAAGCAGGCCTTGAAAGTAATAACAGGACAAGGTTATCGTTCATTAGGATACTCTCCTCCTTTTCCTGCACCATCTCCTTGTGCACGCGATACGATGTTTATGTTAATCGATAATCAGGCAACTAACGGGCAGGGAGCTACGCAAAATACGATTGAATGTGTTTATACAGGAAGACAAATTGTAGGATATGTTGATAGAGTTCAATGTCAGAATACTGCTGACCCCTATTATAACTTTAATACAGAGCATACCTTTCCGCAAAGTTTGTTTTCTTCGATGGAACCAATGCGATCAGATATGTATCATTTATATCCAACCGATGAATCAGCAAATAATAAGCGATCAAACTATCCTTTTGGAGTTGTAAATAATCCAACCTGGAGCGTTGGTGGAAGTAAGTTCGATCAGAATACAAACATATTTGAACCACGTGATGTACACAAAGGAGTAGTTGCACGTGCAATGTTTTACTTTGTTATCCGCTATCAGAATTACAACAGTTATTTAGATAGCCAAGAACAAATTTTACGTCAGTGGCATAAAACATATTTACCTTCTCAAGAAGAACGCAGAAGATGTAACGACATTTATACTTATCAGAAAAATAGAAATCCGTTTATTGATTATCCACAATTTTTAGATCGTATAAATTCTATTTCAAATATTTCTGTGGCTCCATCAAACAATACATTTCTTTTGCCAGAAGATACCATCAATTATGGATTAATCAATGGTGGCGTTTCCAATGTATATCGATTCTGGATTGTAAATGATGGTAATCAAACAATCACAGTTTCAGGACTAACATTAACTCCAAATAGCAATTTAAACTTCGCGAATAATACGGGAGTAAATGTTACAATTCAACCGGGCGAGTCAGCACCAATTGATGTTGAATTGAACAATGCACCTCTTGGTAACTTTTCAGGTAACATGAATTTTATCTTGAATGGTAATTCGTTAAATACCACTGTGCAGGTGCCTATCAGAGCATATGTTTCTATTACCAGTGTTAACGAAAATGAAGACGTAACAAATAGCATCTATCCAAATCCTGTGAATGATGAGATTTATTTTACAAAACCTTTAAGTAATGCATCATATATCATTTTCGATGCAATCGGAAAACAACTTCAAGCGAATAACTTATTTAACGGAAATACAATAGTAGGTCTATCAAACTATCCGAAGGGAAAATATTTCATTACTGTAACACAAAACAAAATAACGAGCAACTATTCATTCATTAAAAAATAATATTATGTCTGACTTTCATCAAATCATGAATGCAGTAAAAGAATTTCATACTTCTTTTGGCATCGATCATAAATTAGAACCTACGGCAACATTAGACGAAAAAACAATCAATCTGCGCCACCGATTAATGGCAGAAGAGAATGATGAGTATTTAGAAGCTGCTAAGAACAATGATCTTGTTCAAGTAGCAGATGCTTTAGGCGACAAGCTTTACATTTTATGTGGAACTATTATTTCGCATGGATTGCAACATAAAATAGTAGAAGTGTTTGAAGAAATACATCGTTCTAATATGAGTAAATTAGATGCTGATGGAAAACCAATTTACAGAGAAGACGGGAAAGTGATGAAAAGTGAGTTATATTTTTTACCAAACATTGAAAGTATTTTAGAAAAGTAATCTTATAACGATATAAATAAAAAACCCTGTAGTAATACTGCAGGGTTTTTTTATGAATCAATTTTTACGATTAACGTTGAACAGCAAAGCGCATTGTTTTTGGTTGTTCGCCATCAATCTTTAAAATGTAAATACCTTTTTCTAGTTCTGAAGTATTGAATTCAACATAGTTCATTCCTTCTGATAAATTATAATTGACAGCATATTGTAACTGGCCAACACTGTTATAGATGCTGAACTGTTTACTTTCTGCCTTTTCAGCAATCATATTTAAGTGAATAATATCAGAAGTAGGATTTGGGAATAATACATAATTGCTAATGTTTTCACTTACACGATTTAAGGCTGCATTACCTACAATGTTTACTGTATAATCTTCTACTTCTCCATTGTTATATGTTGTGCAAGAAGTACTAACATATGAATTGTATTGCATCTGAATACGCATACGCGTTGGTCCGTTTAAAGCGCTTGTAGGGACAACAAAAGCTCTAGATAATGCACCCGTTCCACTCGCAGTAGCTACTTTTTCGCCTGCATCTGTAAACACACCATTTTTATTGTAGTCAATCCACACATTCCAATTCTCTTTTCTGTTTGTTGTAACATAGCCAGGAGTTAATGTGATAGTAGCCGAACTACCACCAGTAAGACTCGTACTTAAATTGGTGAAGTTGCCATACCCAGCATTACTTCCACTTGTATTGTTGATAGTTCCAATAGCAATTTTGTTGATATACTCACGCGAAACGTTATTTCCTTTAGAAACACAATAAGTAACGGGAGTAGTTCCTGTTGTCGTAAAATTAGTAGTACCACTATATAATGAAGCACCACCTGTACTACATTGAGATTGTACTTGGAAGTTATAAACCGTCCCTGTAGTTAATCCTGTTAATGTAACTGAAGTATTACTTGTATTGATGGTTGTCCATGTAGTTACACTGCTCTTTTTATATTGTAAAGAATACGATGCAGCACCATTAGCAATCGACCAACTTATAACAGCAGTAGTATCAGTAATTGATGATGCAATTAATCCTGATGGAGTAGTACAAGTACCAGTTGCTCCTTGAGCACCAACACCTACAGCATACCATGCATTCATTACCTGATTCACTTCCGCTGATCCCGCACCATATAAATCTGTTGCTGAATTAATACATGCTGTTCGCCAAGCAGCATAATTAGATGTCGGAGTTAAATAGGCCGTTTCACTTCTATATACAATTGCATTTGCTTTTGTTAAGCCAAGTCCAGTTACGTTGTAAGCATTTCCTTTATCGTTCGTTGCGCTACCACCATTTACTAATAAATAATAGAAAAAGTTTCCAACCCCAGAGTTCGTATGTACACCACCGTTATCTGCTGTTCCCGTATACCAATAAGTTCCCTGATAGCAATTTGGTTGACTATACGTTTTAGGGGTAGCCATATTGCGAATTCCCCAATTCATATCGTTACTTAATAACCAGTTAATATCATTTGGTTTCGACCAGAATTGTACTGCTTTACCGAAGATATCGCTCATACTTTCGTTGATAGCACCTGATTCATAACTGTAATTCAAGTTAGAAGTATACTGCGTTAAGCCATGCGTTAATTCGTGTGCTGTAACATCAATTGCAGTAATTCCTGCTCCGTTCGTTGAACGAACTCCATAGTGCATTATTGATCCATCCCAATAAGCATTGTTGGTTGTAGCCGTTTCGTTTACATAACTGGTTAATGCAAATCCAGCATTGTTAATACTGTTACGGTTAAAGTTAGAAAAATAGAAATCATAAGTTTGAGAAACTCCATAATGTGCATCTAATGCGTATTTGTCGTTTGTAGTGTATGACCAATTAGCTGTTGTACTTGTGTAATCAGAGTGAGTACTGGTCTCACCATGTAGGGTAATAATTCCATTACCTTTTGTCAAATCACGCAGACGATAAGAAGATCCATTTAAATCGCTGTGAATATTTTGTGTTCCACTATATGCTGTAGCAGCCGTTCCTACAGCATCAACGAAATAAAGCATATCCTTTTTGCCAAGAACAGCACCTGTTTTTGCATCTAGATAATAGGCTACTCGACTTAATGGTTCAGTAGCGTAGATAATAACTTTATAAGCTAAAACCAGATTATTTACATTTAAGAAGTTATCTGAACAATACCAAACCAATTCTGCTTTTGGAGCATTGGCGCTTCTAACCTCATCATTATTTTCCTGATCAGCTTCCCAAGCATAATGTTTAGCTTGAACGTGAGCAGTCGCTATTTGAATAGCAGCATTAGGAGTAATACTTGCTGTTGTTCTATTGTTGATAGATTCAGTGGATGTAATAATATTTCCACTTATTAAATTTAATAGTCCATTATGCGTATGAGCGATTAGCATGCTGTTTTCAACAGGGATATTATTTATTCTCTGCTGATAGCGATAGTATACGCCTATTGCATCATCATCTTTAGAAAGTAATTCTAAGCTAGTGTTTTTGTCTAAATCAAGTGAAGACTCTGCTTTTGCTGGATTAAAGTTTTGCTTTTCTTCGGAAGATAAACGAAGAATCAGTTGATTGTTTTCTTCTGTTGATCGAGCATGGTTACGCAAATTAATTTGTGCTATTGATAAATGCGAAATAAGGGTTAAGGCAAATAGTAGCCTTACGTGTTTGTTGATCATAATAATAGGTTGAATATTCAAACGCAATGTAGATAAAATCTAATAATAATTGAAAGAAAATTTGGCGGATTAAGTAAAAATGAAGCCTAAACCAACTTTTCAATGTAATTTATTAAAAGATTTTTCTAATTTAGAGCCTGTAACAATAGCCCTGTTTATTAGTAGTAGGGATTGACAATATTTAAAGCACATGAAAAAGACGTTATTTATTGCTAGCTTAAGTTTGATAACAACATTAGGTTATTCTCAAACAACTCCAACAGATAATTCTGCACCAAAGCAACAGGAGAATGTATTGCAGCCTATTGTGCAAAAGAAAACGGAAGTAGCTTCGCCTTCAGATAAAAAAGCTAAGCAAAATAAAACTAAGGTAAAGGCTGCTATACCAAAGGCAGAACAACTTAAGAAATCAAAAGCAATATCTATGCAATTGATACAATCTTTATCAAAATCGGAGAGCATATTAATTAGTAAAAATGTTTTAAACGATGCGATGAAAATGATTACAGAAAGTAATGATATAGAAGGTTTGTTTAGTGTTTTTCGAATTGTAATGAAAGCCTCTCCTGATCAGGCTTATAAATCAAATAACGCTGAAGCAGGTCGTCTAATGACAGGTGATTTCACCTTGGATGTTGATTATCCCGGATTTAATAGTTTAATAATGAAATGGGAAATGTTGTTAAAGCCAGAATGTTTCGATGCTGCATGGAAGACCAACGAAGCCAAGTGGAAAAAAGATATTCAAGCAACAAGTAAATAATTAAGAATTAAAAACCCTGATGATAAGTCAGGGTTTTTTTGTGAATATTAATTGCTAATACTTCAGTAATTAAGAACCACCCAACATTGCTAATTTTTATATTTGCAAAACGTTTAGAATGGTCCCGTAGTTCAACGGATAGAATAGGAGTTTCCTAAACTCTAGATAGCAGTTCGATTCTGCTCGGGACTACCATTCTGCCGATACAATATTGAAAAACTGTTTTTCGCAACTATGGAAAAAAACATCCTTCGCCTTTCTGATCTTGCTAAAGAAATTTCAGAAGTTTTTCGAAAGAATTTTTCGATGGAGCGTTTTTGGGTTTCTGCAGAAATACTTGGACTTAAAATAAACAAGGGTCATTGTTATTTGCAATTAGGAGAGAAAGACGAGAGAAGTTCGCAACCTAAGGCAGAGTTTAAAGCTATGATCTGGTCGAGCAACTTTAACTTTATACACTCACGTTTTATTGCTGAAACTGGAAACGAGCTTCAGGAAAACATGGAGATTCTTTGTAAGGTAGAAGTACAGTTTCATGAGCGTTTTGGAATGAGCCTTATTGTTCATGATGTAGACGTAGCCTATACCTTAGGCAAAATGGCCATCGAACGTAAAAAAACAGTCGATAAGCTAAAGCAAGAGGGCGTCTATTATTTAAATAAACAGCTTGCACTACCTTCCGTTATTCAGAATATTGCAGTTATATCATCAGCAGATGCAGATGGGTTCAAAGATTTTACAACGAAACTATATGAGAATAAATTTGGATTTATTTTTAATACCAAGTTGTTTCCTTCACTCATGCAAGGTGACAATGCGCCTCGAGACATTATTGCAGCGCTAAATGTTATAAAACAACATGCCTGCTTTACATTTTTAGATGCTGTTGTAATTGTAAGAGGCGGCGGACAAACATCCAGCTTGAGTTGTTACAACGATTATTTACTGGCACACGAAGTCGCTAATTTCCCATTGCCTGTTTTAACGGGTATCGGACATACAGCAGATGTTTCTGTGGTTGATGAAGTGGCGAATCTGAATTTAATAACACCTACAGCAGTAGCTGATTTTATTATTCAACATGCAAATACGTTTAAAGAGCAAATTGATTATTTGCGTGATGGTATTCATGCCTATGCAAATCTTTGTATCGAATCTGAAGAAGAAACCGTTGCTGATTTAATGAATGCAATTGTTTCTCTTGTAAATGAAACAATGCATGATGAGAAGCTGTTTTTTGATAATCTTGCATCCGTAATTAAACAAACCGTTAATCACGAATTAGTAACTGAAAATAGTAAGCTCATTTATGCAAAAGATAAAATACGTTTTTTATCAGAAAGTATAATTATGAAAGAATTAAACCATCTAACCTTTGATGCAAATTTGTTAAAGAATAAAGTTGGAAATATAATCAAGCAAGAAGAAAGCTATTTATTAAATGCACAACAAAAGAGTTTAATTTTAGATCCAATTAATATTTTAAAAAGAGGATTCAGTTATACACTCTACAATAATAAACCTGTTTTTGATGCCAATGAAGTACCTTTGGATAGTGAAATGGAAACTGTATTTTTTAAAGGAGTAATAAAAAGTAAAAAAATCAAATAATACCATGGCAGAGAAAATCACTTACGATAAAGCTAAGGAAGAGCTTGAAAAAATATTAGAAGAGCTAGAGAGTGGCGAAGTAGGAATCGATCAACTTGCTAAACTTGTTAAGCGCGCTAATGAACTTATCAAGCTTTGTAAGGATAAATTAAAAGCAACAGACGAAGAGGTAAAAA
This sequence comes from Bacteroidota bacterium, assembly GCA_046052065.1. GTDB lineage: Bacteria > Bacteroidota > Bacteroidia > AKYH767-A > OLB10 > CAINEC01. The sequence goes on from JBJOND010000016.1 coordinate 7,358, forward strand.
CTATTCTTGAATCATTCGAAGATTAATTATGAAAAATAGTTTAATAATTTTTGCACTTGTATTATTTGTTACTTCTTGTAAAACACGTAAGCAAGAACCTTTCGGAAGGGTAACAAAACTGGAAGATAAAAAATGGTACCTGGCATCGCTTAATGGTCAAGCCCTTCAAGTAAAAGACTCTTCAAAAATGTTTACGCTTGAAATATTTTCTGCTGACAATGCTATTTACCTGAATTGTGAATGCGATACAACCTATGGCTTGTATACTGCACAAGACGATTTTATTTTATTAAATGTTCTTGGACGCACTAACCAAAATTGCAACCCCAACTTGTTTGGCGAATATGTTCAGCAAGCAAAAAGCGCAAATGGGTTTCAAATAAAAAGTAGCAAAGTAAACGGACAAAAAGCAGAGCAGCTTACGCTCTTCAAGGATGATATAGAGCTAATGCGATTTAATCAAAAGTAAATGATAAATTAAAAAGCCCTGTAGCGTACAACTACAGGGCTTTCGTTTTATAACTGAAGGTTTAAACCTTTAATAATTGATTGTGGATCTTTCCAGTTTATCTCTGGATGGGCATCCTTAAGTGAACCGGCAATTGTTACCACTTTAAATTTAATTTGACTGTTTGCATTAAAGTTGAAGGATGTCCAGTCAGTATAATAAGCCTCTACCGTTGCAACACCTACAGTGGCACTTGGCTGATAAATAAATGGCGTGTTTCCAGCAGGATAAACGTTTTGATATGGAAGCTGGACATTGATTCCTGAATTTGTTACCCAATAAACCAACACAGCACCATTGTCTAAGATGTCTTGCGTAATGTATGGATCATTCAAATCAACAAATTTTTCATAATCAGTACCCGAAGTACCTGTTGTTTGCCATTGTGAATTCGTTACAACAAATGTTGCTGAATGTACATTGGCATTTCCAGAGGGTCCTTGAGGACCAGGAGCGCCATCTTTTCCGCATGAAGATATTAGCAATATAGCAGTGCAATAAGCAAGTAGTTTTTTCATATCAATAAAGTTATAAAGACTAAAATAAGTGAAAAAACAACTCGAAGATGCGTAATTTTAAACAAAATAAAACCATCTTTGTTACTACAAAAAAACGATTATGGCAATGAACCTTTTAGCATTTTTCGCAACATTTTTTTTCATGGAATTTGTGGCATGGTTTACTCACAAATTTGTGATGCATGGTTTTTTATGGATACTTCACAAAGATCATCATCAAACAGAGCCAGGAATATTTGAAAAAAATGATGCCTTCTTTTTGATTTTTGCTGTTCCAAGTATGATATTGATTCTTTTAGGGAGCTTGAATGGTATTGATATTCGTATGTTTATCGGGTTAGGTATTGCTGCTTACGGACTAGCTTATTTTTTAGTTCATGATATTTTTATTCATCAGCGCATCGGACTATTTAAGCGCTCAAACAATGTTTATTTACGAGCGATTCGCAAAGCACATAAGGTTCACCATAAGTATTTAAATAAAGAACATGGCGAATGTTTTGGAATGTTAGTTGTGCCGTTTAAATACTTTTTAGAGGCGAAAAAGTCTGGTCAATTAATGGACAAATAAAAGTAGAACCATTTTACTCTTTAGCGACTTTTGTTGTTGCTCTTCCTTTGTTCACAATAAAAACTCCAACGAGTGTAATGCCTATTGCAATTAATGTCTTTACGCTAATAGGCTCATTAAGTATTACAAGCCCAAGCCATATTGCAACAATCGGATTTACATAAGCATAAACCGAGACTATTGTTGCTGGTAACCTGTCCATAGCATACACAAATAAGCTATATCCTAAAATTGACCCTGCAACCACAAGGTAAAATAAGGCGTACCATCCTGTAGGGTCAAAAGAGATCTTTTTTCCTTCTCCTATCAATAACCCTAATACGGTTGTAATGGAACCACAAATCATCATTTGTAATCCCGCATTTAAAACAGAATTAATTTTTACAGGAAACTTTTTCATGTATACAGACCCTAATGCCCCGTTTATTAATCCAACAAAAAGTAAAACAAAGCCTAAAAAATAAGCCCCATTGCTTAATAAATACAGTTGCTCGTAAAAGATTAACCATTGTCCAACAAAACCTATAAGAATACCAACTAAGGATAAATTAGAAATGCGCTCTTCGGGATTCCATATGCGTGTAATTAAAACAATCCAGATGGGGAAGGAAGAATTTACCAAGGCGGCCATACCACTTGTGACAGATTGTTCTGCAAGGACTAAAAACAAATTACCACCAACAAAGATGAATAGCCCTGTTACAACAATATGTTTAAGTTCCTGAAGCGTGGGCCATATAACATCTTTTTTGAAGTAAAACCAAAGTAAGATAGCAAGCCCTGATATCATATAACGAATACCCGAAAATAAAAACGGAGGAAAACTCTTTACGCCAATGCGTATAGCAAGATAGGTTGTTCCCCAAAGGAAACACAGGGCCAGTAATGCTAAATATGGATTTCGGTTTTGCAAAATGAACTACGAAAAAGTTTGCAAATCAAACAGACGTTTGTAATAACCATTCTTGTTTAATAATTCCTGATGTGTGCCGCGTTCAACAATTTCACCGCTCTGCATAACAATGATTTCATCAGCGTGTACTATTGTAGATAAACGATGTGCAATAACCAACGTTGTTCTTTGCTTCATCAGATTAATCAGCGCCTCTTGAACCAGTCTTTCGGATTCAGTATCCAATGCTGATGTTGCTTCATCAAGGATTAAAATTGGAGGGTTTTTTAATACAGCACGAGCAATGCTTAATCGCTGGCGCTGACCACCACTTAATTTACTTCCTCTATCGCCAATACTTGTTTGATACCCATCACTCATTGCAGAAATAAAGTCGTTAGCATTCGCAATTTTAGCTGCAGCAATTACTTCTTCTTCGGATGCATTTTCCATCCCGAAGGCAATGTTGTTAAACACCGTATCGTTGAATAAAATAGATTCTTGCGTAACAATTCCCATTAACCCTCTTAAATCGGAAACGCGCATATCTTTAATGTTCACTCCGTCGATGGTGATTTTACCACTGTCAACATCATAATAACGGGGAAGCATATCCGCTAATGTAGTTTTTCCACTACCCGATTGACCTACGAGCGCAACTGTTTTTCCTTTCGGAATTTCTAATGAAATATTTTTTAGTACGGATTTACCCTCTTCTTTCAAATAAGAAAAACTAATTCCATCGAAGTATATTTTATCTGAAAATGGTTTTGCTTCTGCAGGATGTTCAGGGTCTTTTACCAATACTTCGGCATCTAAAATTTTATAAATTCTTTCAGAAGAGGCTAATCCCTTTTGAATATTATACCAAGCCGTAGTTAAACTTTTAGCAGGAGTAATTACCTGTGAAAAAATAGCAATGAAAGCAATGAATTCACTTGGCTCTAATTTGGTTTCACTTCCTAAAACAAGTAATCCTCCAAAGTACATAACCACCGTCATAACTACCGTTCCTAAAAACTCACTTACGGGTGAAGCTAAATCACGGCGGCGACCAATTTTATTCATTAAACCATAATGCTGATTGTTTAAGCTGCCAAACTTTTTTGAGGCTGATTTTTCTGCGGTAAATGCATGAATAATTCTTAGTCCACCCAACGTCTCTTCGATATTACTTAACAACTCTCCCATTTTTTCCTGGGCTTGCACCGATTTTTTCTTCAAGCTTTTTCCGATACGGCCAATGATTAATCCAGCAATAGGAAGCAATACCAATACAAACGTCGTTAGTTCTGAACTCATAGTGAACATGGTAATCAGAAACACAATGATGTTTAAAGGTTCACGAAAAGCGGCTTCTAAAGAATTCATAATTCCCCACTCTACTTCTTGCACATCGCTGGTCATACGCGCCATCATATCACCTTTGCGCTCATCAGTGAAATAACCAATAGGCAAACTCAATATTTTATGATAAACATCTCTGCGAATATCTCTGACTACGCCATTTCGGATTGGAGCTAAAAAATACATAGCCATATAGCGGGTTAGGTTCTTAAGAAAAAACATAATAACCACAAGCATACTAATCAACATTAAAGCCTTTAGTTGACCATTTTCAACAATATAATTTCCGAGATAATAGTTGAAATTATTTAAAAGGCTTTTAGCGCTTACCGACCAAGGCATTAACGTGTAATTTCTATTCTGACTAAAAAGGACATTCAGAAAGGGAATTATCATCGTGAGTGAAAAAAGCGAAAAGAAAACAGTCATGATATTAAACAAGACTGATAATATTGCTTGCGCTTTATAAGGCTTGATAAATCGTAGTAAACGAATATAGTTTTTCACCCGCCAAAGATAGAGAAGTTAATTTATTTTGAGACAGTAAGCGCTTATAATTACTCACGTAATTTATTTATCTTCGTCGTCATTAAGCAAAGTACATTATGCAATACGATCCAATAAAAAGAAGCCTCGGAAATGTGTTCAATAAAACACCGTTTTTAAGAAAGATGTTTTATGGTCTTTTGGACTTATTATTACTCAGAGCTTGGCATGTGCATAAGGAACTTAAACAATGGCAACGTGGTGCTAAAGCAGATGCGCAGATTCTTGATGCAGGTGCAGGATATGGCCAGCACTCGTATTGGTTGAACGCCCGATTACCAAAGTCGACCATTTTGGCAATGGATGTAAAGGAAGAGCAAGTGGAGGATTGTAATCAGTTTTTTAAATCGATTGGATCTGGAGAGCAAGTGAAGTTTGTAGTAGGCGATTTAACGCAATTTGAACATCCAAATAAGTATGATCTAGCAATATCGGTTGATGTAATGGAGCATATCTTAGAAGATGTTCAGGTGTTTAAAAACATCTATGCATCGCTTAAGCAAGGTGGAATGTTGTTAATCTCTACACCAAGTGATCAAGGTGGTTCTGATGTGCATGGCGATGGTGAAGCTTCATTTATTGAAGAGCATGTGCGAGACGGATACAACATAAAAGAAATTGAAGATAAACTTCGTTCTGCAGGATTTTCAAAAGTTGAAGCAAGATATCAATATGGCACTCCTGGAAAAATTAGCTGGCGCTTATCAATGAAATATCCTATTCTGATGCTGGGAGCAACAAAATTGTTTTTTATCATACTTCCTATTTATTACATCATCACATATCCGATTGCCTATTTCTTGAATTGGTGCGATGTAATGTTTACTCATAAAACAGGAACAGGATTGATTGTGAAAGCCTGGAAATAAGCGGCACTATGAAATTTGGACTAGCCTGGAAAATCGCACGACGATATTTTGCTGCCAAGCGGTCACATCATCTTATCAATATTATTAGTAAAATCAGTGTTGCTGGTGTTTGTGTTGGCACCATGGGATTAATCATTGTGTTATCTGTATTCAATGGCTTTGGTAATCTGGTTTTAAGTATGTACGATAGCTTTGATCCAGACATCGTAATTACTCCTGCTAAGGGAAAGTTTTTTAATCCGGAAGAGGCTCAGATTGAAAAAATTAAAGCGCTCTCGTCAATTAGCGTTACTACGTATACGTTAGAAGAAAATGTCTTGCTTCGTTATAAGGATCGACAGTTCATCGCAACCATGAAAGGTGTTTCTTCAACTTATTTTCAGAGCAGCGACCTGCAAACAAAAATTATTGATGGTAGTCCAATCTTAAGGCATGCCGATTTAAACTTTATGATTCCAGGTGCAGGAATTGCTTATTCACTCGGATTAAAATTAAATGATCCTGTATCAAGAATTAATGTTTATTTACCCAAGAAAGGAATAGATCCATCGTCTGCATTAATGAATCCTGATGAAGCCTTTTCTCAAAGAACAATTGCCGCTTCTGCAGTGTTTTCGGTGCAGCAGGATTTTGATAATAAGTTTGCTATTGTTCCTATTGATTTTATCAGAGAAATGATGGGCGAAGAAAAGAAAATATCATCAATAGAAATCAAACTAAAAAAAGGAATCGATCAACAAGTAGCGGCGCAACAAATTCAACAAATAACAGGAGCAAATTTTAAAGTAAAAGATAGGTTCCAACAGCATGATTTCTTGTATAAGATTTTAAAGTCGGAAAAGGCAGGCGTGTATCTGATAATGTGTTTTATTTTGCTCATCGCAACCTTTAATGTTTTTGGTTCGCTAACCATGTTAATAATCGATAAAAAGAAAGATATTTTGTCATTGATTAATATGGGAGCATCAGTAAGTTTCATTAAGAAAGTATTCTTTATTGAAGGATTACTGATTTCGGTTTTTGGTGCAGGCTTAGGAATGTTGTTAGGAGGAGGAATTTGTTTTGCGCAACAACGATTTGAAATTATTAAACTCGGAGATGCAGAAAATTTCGTCACCAATAGTTATCCTGTTGCTATGCAGCTTAATGATTTTTTATTAGTAACAACTATCGTTTTAACAATAGGAGGAATAGCAGCATTTGTTACTTCTCGCTTGATAGTTAAGCGACAACTTGAAAATACTATCATCTGATTTATTTCATTAATTTTAACTTTTGCAGATAACATATGAACGGAAATATAGCAGCTAAAAATTCGCCCCCAGTTGACCAGATAGGAATAGAAGAGCGAATCGCTCGATTAACAAAACGCTCAATTAAAAACGAGAGTAAAAAAGACGCTTTGTTAATGGCTATCAGCATGATGGATTTAACAACGTTAGATGCGAAAGACACTCCTGGAAAAGTAAGACAACTTTGCGCAAAGGCATTGCGTCCGCATGATAAGTTAAGTTATGTGCCTCCTGTTGCAGCAGTATGTGTTTATCCGAATATGGTTGCTATTGCGAAAAAAGAATTGGAAGGTTCCAAAGTAAAAGTTGCATCGGTAGCTACAGCTTTTCCAAGTGGAATGAGCACCAAGAAAATTAAAATCGATGAAACAAAGTTTGCAGTTAACGAGGGTGCCGATGAAATTGATATGGTTATTTCTCGAGGTAAGTTTTTAGCAGGCGAATATAATTTTGTGTTTGATGAAATTGCCGCGATAAAAGAAGCGTGTGGAGACGCTCATTTAAAAGTGATTTTAGAAACAGGCGAATTATCTACGTTGGATAATGTTCGTAAAGCATCAGACATAGCCATGTATGCAGGCGCTGACTTTATAAAAACATCTACAGGAAAAATTCAACCAGCGGCTACCCTACCCGTTACATTAGTAATGTTTGAAGCGATTAAAGATTTTTATTTTAATGAAGGTAAGATGATAGGCATGAAGCCTGCCGGTGGAATAGCAACAGCTAAAATCGCAATGCAATATTTAGTGGTATTGCGTGAAACATTGGGCGAGGCATGGATGAATCCTGATTGGTTTCGCTTCGGTGCAAGCTCATTAGCTAACGATGTTCTAATGCAACTAGAAAAACTAGAAACAGGCGTTTACCAAGGGCCAGAATACTTTTCGAAAGATTAATAAAAAGATAAACTACTGAATAAAAAAAGAGGGCCTTTCATCAAAGCCCTCTTTCTGTTTTTAGCAATCTGATTATTTCTCGTTGATTTTCATTTTCTTAAACGTATCATCTTCTAAACACTGAAGTGCTTTAACCATAAACACGTTAATATCGTTGATGATTACATAATATGCGTTCGTATCCCAAAGGTCGCGGGCGATAAGCGCTTTTAATTGTGTTGTAATTAATTTCTCAGATGTTTTTATCCCGTCGCTATTTCGTTTAATGTTTTTCTTTTCAGCGTAAGCAATAAACTCTTCTAAAAAGTCTTTAGTGATTTTAAAATCATTTTTAAACTGATAAACATCTTTGTATTTAGCCAATAGCATTGCACGATTGGCATCAACATAGTTTAATGTAAACTCATTTAATGTTCCATTTCGTCTAAGCTCATCGTAGTATTTACTGCTCATACTCGTGTCTAGTCCAACAAATACATCAGGCATAATACCGCCGCCACCATATACAACACGGCCACCCATTGTTTTGCATTTCAAGCTATCAATAAACTTAATGCTGTCTGCGTGATAAAGTTCTCCATGCTGATAACGCATACTGATATCCATATCATAGTTTTCATCGCCTGGCTCATAATGTTTCTGAATACATCTTCCCGAAGGAGTATAATAACGCGCTATCGTTAAACGTACTGCTGAGCCATCAGGTAATGGGAAAGGTTTTTGTACTAATCCTTTTGCAAACGTTCTTCTGCCTACAATTAATGCACGATCCCAATCTTGTAAAGCACCAGAAACAATCTCACTTGCCGATGCAGATGATTCATTTACCAATACAACTACTTTCCCTTTTTCAAATCCGCCCACCGATGTTGAGTAATTATCCTGACGAGGATTGTTTTTTCCAATTGTATAAACAACTACTTTCCCGTTACTTAAAAATTCATCTGCCAATTCTATGGCTCTGTTCAGATAGCCACCACCGTTATCAGATAAATCGAGGATGATACTTTCTACTTTTTGAGCTTTTAATTTCTCTAATGCCTGTTTAAATTCTTCAACGGTACTGTCGGCAAAACGACTAATCTTGATATAGCCAGTTGTAGGCGTAACCATATAAGCAGCGTCAACGCTGTACAATGGAATTTTATCTCGTGTGATGGTAAACGGAATTAATTCACTATTTCCTCTTCTGTAAATATCAACTTTTACTTTCGTTCCTTTATTGCCTCTTAATTTCTTAAGTACATCGTTATTTTTAATTCCGATATTGGCAACACTGTTTCCGTCAATTTTTACGATTCTATCTCCAGCACGTAAGCCTAGTTTTTCTGATGGCCCACCAGAGATTGTTTGGGTAATCATGATGGTGTCTTCTAAAATACTGAACTGAACACCGATACCTTCAAAATTGCCTACCAATGGTTCATTCACTTCTTTTAACTCTTCAGCAGGAATATAAACAGAGTGAGGGTCTAGTTCTTTTAATAAATTTCTGATGGCATCATCGGAAATCTTTTTCTCATCAATAGTGTCAACGTAAGCATAATTAATCATGCTCATAAGGGCATCTAGTTTTTCAGCAGTAGGACTAATCTGCGCTAAAGATTTATAACTTGATAAGGAAAGAAAAAGGGCTGTAAGAACTAAAATGTTGTAAAAACGAGAGACTTTAATCATGTGAATTGTTTTGAATATGCGAAGTTTAAAAAATTTTTAATCGGATTATTTATTGTCAGAATCATTGCTAACAATCTTATTAACGAACAAATCTCTGAAATAGTTCGTGACAAAATAAATAACGGGTGACAAAACTGCTTTAATTAACCGAATTATAACGGTATTTTTGAAGTCAAATTGTCACCCTATTCAGATGGCATTTTAATTGCCAATGGCGCGCGCCAAAAAAATTTAATTATGACTACAGGAAAAATAAATGTACAAACGGAAAATATCTTTCCGATTATTAAAAAGTTTCTTTACAGCGACCACGAAATATTCCTTCGTGAATTAGTTGCAAATGCTGTAGATGCAACAGGGAAAATTAAAACCTTAACCTCTATTGGAGAGAACAAAACGGAATTGGGTGAGTTAATGGTGGAGGTCATTATCGACAAAGAAAATAAAACCCTTACCATTCGCGACCGCGGATTAGGAATGACCGCTGAGGAAGTAGAGAAATACATTAACCAGATTGCATTCTCAGGTGCAGAGGAGTTTGTCAATAAATATAAAGATCAGACAGAGGGAAATTTAATTGGTAAGTTCGGATTGGGCTTTTACTCTGGATTTATGGTCTCTGATAAAGTAGAGATTTATTCCCGTTCATTTAAAGCGCAAGAAAACGAGGCTATTCGCTGGACATGCGATGGTAGTCCTGATTACACTATGACTGCCGACACAAAAGGTGACCGCGGAACAGACATTATCCTCCACATCAATGAAGAGTCGTTGGAGTTTTTAGAGGAAGCAAGAATAAAAACAATGCTTGACAAATACTGTCGCTTTTTACCAGTGTCGATAAAGTTTAAAGAGGAGCAAATTAATAATACTACTCCTGCTTGGGTTAAAAAGCCAAGTGAACTAACGCATGAAGATTATTTAGCATTTTACAAGGAGTTGTATCCGATGGCTGAAGATCCATTATTTTATATTCACCTAAATGTTGATTTCCCATTTAATCTTACCGGAATTCTTTATTTCCCTAAGCTGAAAAAGAATTTAGAAGTTCAGAAAAATAAAATTCAGTTGTATTGTCGCCAGGTGTTTGTAACCGATTCAGTAGAAGGAATTGTTCCTGAATTTTTAACCCTATTACACGGTGTAATTGATTCGCCAGATATTCCGTTGAATGTAAGTCGTTCATATTTACAAAGTGATACAAACGTTAAGAAAATCAGCAATCATATTCTGAAAAAAGTATCTGATAAGCTGGAAGAATTATTCAATGAAAACAGAACTGATTTCGAGGCGAAGTGGGACGATATCGGCGTGTTTATTAAATACGGAATGTTGAGCGAAGAAAAGTTTTATGATCGTGCAAAGTCGTTTTGTCTTCTAAAAAATACCGATGCAAAATATTTCACATTCGACGAATATAAATTAGCAGTAGAACCTAATCAGACAGATAAGGATAATAAACTTGTTTACACGTATACTTCTAATCTTGAAGAGCAATATGCATTTGTAGAGGCGGCAAAAAACAAAGGATATGATGTTTTACAAATGGATGGTGTGATTGATAGTCATTTTGTCAATTTCTTAGAGTATAAGTTGGAGAACACTTCATTTATTCGTGTGGATGCCGATACTGCAGATAACCTAATTAAGAAAGAAGACAAGCGTCCGATTTTATTATCCGAAGAGGAGCAAACTGCGATTAAAGAATTAACGGAAAAAGCAGTTGAAAAGGAAAAGTATTTTGTTCAATTGGAAGGTCTTTCCGAAACGGATGCACCAGCATTAATTACGCGTCCTGAGTTTATGCGCCGTATGAAAGAGATGGCAGCAACAGGCGGTGGTTACGAATTTATGACTGGCATGGGAGAGCAGTTTAATCTGATCATCAATGCAAATCACCCGTTGATGAAAAAGGTGATAAATACTGCATCAGAGGACGAAAAACAAAAAATGATGCGTCAGGCTGTTGACCTTGCAATGCTTTCACAGGGATTGTTAAAAGGGGAAGCATTAAGCGGATTTATTCGTCGTTCGGTAGAGCTTATTTAGTACCTTAAAATTTATTCACAAATCAGCCTTGGTATTAAAATCACCGAGGCTTTTTTGTATCTTTGATGTAGAAAATAATAAAAATCAATATAACTATGAGTTACGAAGTAAATTGCAAATTAATGGAAGTGCAATCAGAACAATCTGGCGAGGGGAAAAATGGTCGTTGGGTAAAACAAACTTTTATCGGAGAAACAATGGATCAATATCCTAAAAAGATAGCATTCACTGCATTCAACGAACAACTAATTACGCAACTAAAGGGAATGTCAATAGGTTCAACAGTTAAAGTAAATTTCAGAGTTGAATCAAGAGAGTATAACGGAAAATGGTATACGGATGTACGCGCATTTGGTTTAACATCAATGTCGGCTCCAGCATCTCAACCTATGTCGTCACAAGGCGATTCTTACGGTGAGCAAGTGCTAAACAATACAATGGAAGGTCTTACACAATCAGACGCTGGTGATCTACCTTTTTAATTAGTAATCAAATTATAATTAATCCCGCATCCCGCGGGATTTTTTATTTATACAAATGATAAAAATATATTTGCAAAAAATCAGAAAATGAAAAAGACCGTCTTAGTTATTACCCTCTTGTTCTGTTCTTTCTTTTCGAAAGCAGATGAAGGGATGTGGTTTCCTCAATTACTTCAGCAGTTAAATATTGCTGAAATGCAAATGAGAGGATTGAAAATATCGGCAGAAGATATTTATAGTGTAAACAAAAGCAGTTTAAAGGATGCAATAGTTTTATTTGGCGGTGGCTGCACAGGAGAAATTATTTCTAAGCAAGGATTATTGCTCACAAATCATCATTGTGGATTTGGTGAGATACAATCACACTCAACCGTAGAGCATAATTATTTGAAAGATGGTTTTTGGGCTACTACGTTAAAGGATGAATTGCCTTGTCCCGGACTTACAGCATCATTTGTAATTAGCATTACCGATGTAACAGCACAGTTTACTGAAGTCTTAAAAGACGGAATGACAGAACAAGTTCGAAATGAAAAAATTAAAGAAATTGCCGCGCAAATAGAAAAGAAAGCAATTGAAGGAACACATTACGAAGCAAAGGTTCGTCAGTTTTTTTCGGGTAACGAATTTTATTTAATTACAACGGAAACATTTAAAGATGTTCGTATGGTGGGTGCGCCTCCTTCATCAATTGGAAAGTTTGGTGGTGATACTGACAACTGGATGTGGCCTCGTCATACTGGCGACTTCTCACTGTTTCGCATATACGCTAATAAAGAGAATAAGCCAGCAGAGTATAATGAATCGAATGTTCCGTTTGTTCCTCGTTCGTCCCTATCGATAAATATTGGAGGTGTGCAAGAGAATGACTTTACAATGGTATATGGTTTTCCTGGTCGTACACAGCAGTATATTTCTTCTTATCAAGAGGAAATGATTTTAAAAACAATTAATCCAGAGCGGATAAAAGTAAGAACAGAAAAACTGCGTATCATGGATGATGCTATGCGCAGCAGTGAAAAACTGCATATTCAATATGCAGCAAAGCAAAGCAGCGTAAGTAACGGCTGGAAAAAATGGCAAGGTGAATCGAAAGGATTAATTGAATCAAACGGACTAGAAAAGAAAGAAACACTCGAGCAAGGATTTAATCAGTGGTTATTAGCAAATCCAAATCAGCAATTAAAGTACGGACAAGTATTACCAGGATTAAAAGTTTTATATGCTGCTAACAGACCTTTTATTTCTGCAAATAATTATTATTCAGAAGCAGCTTATGGCGTTGAGCTTTTAACTTATTCGTTAAACTTTCAAACACTAGCGGAGCTTTCTCTTGCTAAGCAGATTGATGAAAGTAAATTGGCTACCGAGCAGAATAAACTGTTTAATACAATATCAGATTTTTATCGTGATTATGATAAAGCAACCGACCAACAATTTTTTCAATCGTTGTTATTAATGTTTGATAAAAATGTTCCCGATAGTTTAAAGCCTGCTTATTTTATTGAACAACGTAAAAAGTATCAAGGCGATTTTGTGACGTGGTCGGATGATGTTTACTCGAAAACAATTTTTAGCGATTCAACAGGAGTAGCAAAATTCTTAGCTACTTATAAACCAAGTATGGTAAAAAAGATTTTAAACGATCCTGCTTATAAATTGATGGAACCGATTGCATCGTATTATAAAACAAAAATAGCCGCTAAGGTTAACGGTATGTCGTTAGAGTTAGGAAGATTAAATCGCTTGTACATGGCTGCACAACGAGAAATGAACACATCAAAAAAATATTATCCTGATGCAAATAGCACGTTACGTGTTGCCTATGGTAACGTGAAAAGTTATTTCCCTCGTGATGGAGTAAAATATAATTACTTTACTACGCTTGATGGTATTATGGAAAAGTATATTAAAGGGCATGAAGAGTTTGATGTGTCACCTAAATTGCTTGATTTATACCAACGAAAAGATTTTGGTCCTTATGCACAAAACGGAACTGTGCCAGTTGCTTTTATTGCAACTAATCATACTACAGGTGGTAATTCAGGAAGTCCTGTTTTAAATGCGTATGGTCAATTGATTGGAACTAATTTCGATCGTGTATGGGAAGGTACAATGAGTGACATTTTATTTAATCCTGAAATTTGTCGCAACATCACATTGGACATTCGCTATACGTTATTTGTAATTGATAAATATGGTGAAGCAAAACGACTGATTCAGGAAATGGATCTTGTGAAATAAAAAAAGGGACGGTTTTAAAGCCGTCCCTTTTTCGTTGGAATAAGACTATTAACGTTGCGCGAATTCAATTGAACGAATTACATTTTTATCATCAATTCCTGATATGTACATAACACCATTATCTAATTCAACAATTGTCCATTTTCTGTTTAGCTCAGAAGCTAACCAATGCGATGCAATTTGATTTTGATAAGTGAAACCACTTAACGTTACATAGGCATTATTGATTTTTGAATCAATTGAATATGTTCCAGTAACTGTTTTCTCTGCACCTGTTTCGTCTTTACTTACAATAACAACTTTTCCATCACGGAAAGACCATATCTCGTTATAGTCGGTGGTTGTACTTGCTGAAAGTACTTTCCAATTGTTTTGAATTTTACTATTCAGTTTTTTTTCTGATAACAATAAATCATTGTTTTCACATCCGACAACGGTTAATAGCATAAAACTGAAAGCTAGTAATAGTAAATTTTTCATGTCTATTTAATTTTTATTTGACTTCTAAACGTGCGCTTAATATAAAGGTGCGGATAAAAAACGGCAAAACATTACATTTTTCAAATTATTGCATTTTTATTTTTTTCTCAATTGCCGATGTGGAATACCCATCCACAAAAGCAATGGTCTTAATTTCCCCTCCACGCGATAAAACAATATCTGCCCCTACAATCTGATCAATTTGATAATCGGCTCCTTTTACCAACACATCTGGCTGAAGTGCTTTAATCAATTCATAGGGAGTTTCTTCGTCGAAAAGCACTACGGCGCTAACACTCTCTAATGCAGCTAATACCGTTGTTCTTGATGTTTCATCGGTAATAGGTCTTGAAGGTCCTTTAATTCGACTCACCGAAGTATCGGTGTTTACTCCGATAATTAGGTAATCGCCAAGGTCGGCAGCCTTTGCCAGATAGTCCACATGCCCCAAATGAAGTAGGTCAAAACAGCCATTTGTGAACACAATCTTACATTTTTGGCTGCGCCATTCTTCGATTTTTTTTATCAAAGCTTCGCGAGAAAGCACTTTGTTTTTCAAATTCTGACTAAAACTCATGACTTTATGCTTGAAATGGGTTTGGTAAAGAAAAACAAATAAACCATAGAAATACCACCAAGAAGCACTAAAAGCAAGGTTTGACCTGAGTGAACCAACGTTGCGAAAGTGATTCCATCATCGGGGGTTAGGCCATATAAAATAATTCCTTCAGAAACCAATAAATGATAAACACCAATGCCACCTTGCACAGGAGCTGTCATACCAATTGCACCGATTACCATTATAAATAGTCCTGCCATTGGCGATAGGCCGCTTGTTTCTGGCAATGCAAAAAAGCATACGTAGGTCATAAGGAAATACATAGCCCAAATAAAAAACGTATGAAATAGAAACAACCCTTTATTTTCTAAACGGGTTACGGCAATTAATCCATCAACCAACCCTTTTAAAAAGGTTCTTAGTTTAATAATGAATGGATGCTGCTGATAATTTTTTAAAACAAAACGGTATCCAAAAATTAAAGCAATAACCAAGACAATTAAAATAATGCCTAATAAATACGAGTTCCCTACGGCATTTAGAATAGGATTAAAAATATGTTTTGATAAAAAGCCACCTAGTAGTTCAAATTCAAATAGTGCTGACAATAAAATACAAACCACCAACATGATTACATCGAAGGTTCTCTCGATGATAACAGTTCCAATTAATTTTTCGAATGGAATATCATCTGATTTGCTCAAAGCGCCACAGCGACTTACCTCTCCTAATCGCGGAATTGCCATGTTAGCAGCATATCCGAACATAACAGCATTAAATGCAGAGGATAATCGAGGTTTATAACCAAGAGGTTCAATTAATTGTTTCCAGCGCATAGCCCTGCTTATTAAAGCAGCAATGGAAACGAATATAGACAAGGCTACCCACGATAAATGAGCATTCTTTATTCTCGAAAAAATGAGCGATAAATCCTGATTTTTAAACGTATGCCATAACAAACCTTCACCAATTACTAAAAATAAAAGAGTTTTGAGGATGGATGTAAGGCTTTTCAAAGTTTATGAATTTGTTGGACGATTATTCTGATCGGGAAAACAAAGAGTAGGCTTAAACGATTTAGCCTCTTCGAAATCCATGCTTGCATAACTGATTACAATAACCATATCGCCAACCTGCATTTTTCTTGCAGCAGGTCCATTAATGCATACTTGCCCAGAGCCTCTTTCACCTGTAATTACATAGGTTTCAAGTCGTTCGCCGTTGTTAATGTTTAAAACATGAACCTTCTCTCCTTCAATGAGATTGGCAGCATCCATTAAATCCTGGTCAAGCGTAATGCTTCCAACATAATGTAATTCTGCTTGCGTAATTTTAACTCTGTGAATTTTCGACTTAAGTACCTGTATTGTCATAACGGCCACAAAGGTAAATAATCCAAGTTATTAGACGAAAAAATTAAACAGTATATCGGATATTATCGATTAAACGAGGGCCCTCCGTTAAAACTGCAATGCATCCTTGAACCGCAGCGCCTTCTTCCCAATGGGTTATATCTTCTAACGTATCAGGGTTGACTAGTTGAAAATACTGAACACTTAAAAAGGGACTTTTTTGGATATAGCGTTTAACGAGTTCAATTACCGCTGCCGGGCTATGATGAGGGATAAACTCTTTAGCCATTTCCATGGCTTTATAGATTAATGGGGCCGCTTTACGTTGTTCAGGTGTAAGTAATAAATTTCGTGAACTCATTGCAAGTCCATCTGTTTCTCGCAAAGTAGGACAGCCAATAATTGTGGTTGTGTGCTCTAGCTTTGAAGCCATTTTTCGAATAATGGCCAATTGCTGAAAATCTTTTTCTCCGAAGTAAGAATTAGTAGGCTGAACAATTTCAAAAAGTCGGTTAACAACAGTTGCAACTCCTTTAAAATGACCTGGTCGAAAGGAGCCTTCCATCGTTTCTTCCATAAAACCAAATGAGATATCCAATAATTGTGGACCATTGGGATAAATTTCAATTGGCGTTGGAAGAAAAACAAGATCGCAGCCTGCAGATTTTAATAGCGCAATATCTGCTTCAGGCATTCGAGGGTAATTCTCTAAATCTTTAGGGTCGTTGAATTGCGTTGGATTAACGAAAATGCTGCATACAACGATTTCGTTTTCAGATTTGGCTTTTTCAATTAATGAAATATGACCTGGATGAAGCGCCCCCATGGTTGGAACAAATCCTAAAGTGCGATTTTCATTTAGTTGCTGTGAAGAAAAATCATGCATTTCTTGAGCATGATGAATAATTTTTATCTCCAAAATCTGTTATTTAATATTGTGTTTCTCTCTCCACTGCTCGTTAAACGATTGCGGAGCTATGGTAGGAGTTTCTCGTAAGCCTTGATCAGATTTGTATAGTCCTTCCATGATGTATTTGCCGGCTTTAATTCCTTTCCAGTTCATAATATCACGGTTAAGCATGGCCTTCTTCCAAAAGAAATAAAACAATTTATTAGCTCTTGGCTCGAATCCTTTTTCAACCGATTCTTTTCTATTTTCAATTAATAATTTTTGAATATCAATTTTTACAGGACAGATATCCATTAAATTTCCATCTAATAAACTATTTCTTACAGCTTCTTCTTGCGATTCGAAATTGTCTATTAAAGGAGCTGTTACTGCAGATAAAGGATTAGAAAAATTTCCTTCAGGATTTGACATATATACAGGCCAGTTAAACTGACAAGCTCCACATTTTATACAGGTTGATGCTTGTCGTTGAACTTCATGTGCAAGAACGCTGCTTCTTCCATTATCGATTATAATTACATAAAGCTCTTCAGGCCCATCTAAATCTTCAGTCTGCTTCGGACCTGTAATTATACTATTATAAGCGGTTAACTTTTGACCGGTTCCATAAGTACTTAACAAAGGAAGAAATAAATCCAGGTAATTTAAACTTGGAAGAATTTTATCGATACCCGTTAAAACAATATGCGTTTTCGGAACCGATGCACATAACTGGGCATTACCTTCGTTCTCAGTTATAACTATAGCACCAGGATCGGCAATCAGAAAATTACAACCGGTAATACCTATTTCTGCATTAAGGTAGGTTTCTCTTAAACGATCTCTAATAACTCCAACGAGTTGATCAGGAGCAAGGTTATTGAGTCCGAAATGAGTATTGATTTCCTCCACCGACTTATGAACGGCTGGCAAAACCATATGGCCCGAATGATCATCCATGCTATCGGCAATATAATCGCCGGCATCAGTTTCAATAATGTCGAATCCTTCCATACCTACACGTTCCTTCAGCAATATTTCTTCGGCCGTGGAGGATTTTGATTTTATGATGGATTGAGCACCAGCATTTTTGCTGATTTTAACAATGGCCTCAATGGCTTCTAAACTATCCTGCGCCCAAATTACTTTACCCCCGCTTTTGATAAAATTAGCCTCAAACTCAATGAGATAGGTATCGAGATTTTCAATTGCTTTCCACCTTGCATGTGTTGCCCTAGCTCTTGCCAGCTCTAGGTTTTTAAACTGCTGGCAAGCATCTTTAAAAGCCACATCGTATTTGGCTTTAACAGAATGCAGTTCGGTGGATGGATTCATAATTAGCGTGAGGCGACTGCAAACCTAACAATTTATTATTTGATTTTTTATTGAAAAAAGTTTGAAAGAGGGATTCTACTAATAATCTTAACAATGTCGGATAGCATTTGTGTTGTTAGTGATTTAATTTTCACTACCTTTGTGCCCTGAAAACGCAAAACAATCGTTTATCAAAATGAAAATCAGCAAGTTAGTAATACTTTCAATAATTTGTTTTTTAACAATTTCTTTCAGCACCGCATCATTTGCAGGTGAGCATGGAAATGTTTCTGTATCCGAAACACATGAAGCCGCTCCGGCCCATGGTGAAGGGAAAGAAAAGTTAAATGCAGGAAAACTAATAATGGAGCATATTGCCGATAGTCATGATTGGCATTTATGGGGACATACCTCAATTCCACTTCCGGTAATTATTTACAATGGAGAGAGAGGCTTAACAGTTTTTTCTTCAGCACGTTTCGAGCATGGTCACAAAGCGTATGAAGGATACCGTTTAAACGAAAAGGGGAAGATTGAAGCAGTAAACGAAATGACAGAAATGGATGCTCATGCTGCAACAATGAATGAAGCACTAACGGCAGGCAGTTACGACATTTCAATTACAAAGAACGTTGTAAGCATTTTTATTACAATCGCTATTCTATTATTTGTTTTTATATCAGTTGCAAGAGCATATACAAATAAGAGAAAAGGTCTTGCGCCAACAGGACTTCAAAATGCAATAGAACCGATTATTGTTTTTATGCGTGATGATGTAATTAAAGCGAGCATCGGCGCGAAGTATGAAAAGTACGTTCCTTATTTATTAACGTTATTCTTTTTCATCTGGATTAATAACTTATTAGGATTAATTCCTGTGTTTCCAGGTGGTGCGAATGTAACAGGTAATATTTCAGTTGCATTAGTACTAGCGGTTTTAACATTTATTATTACAACCTTATCAGGAAATAAAAATTACTGGCAACATATTTTTGCAATGCCAGGCGTTCCAAAAGGAGTATTGGTTTTATTAACTCCAATTGAAATTCTTGGAATGTTTCTTCGTCCATTTGTATTGATGATTCGACTTTTCGCGAACATTGCTGCAGGACATATTATTGCTTTATCATTCTTTTGCTTGATCTTCATCTTCGGACAAGAATCATTATATGGTACTGGTGGAGGATTAGGAGTATCACCATTATCATTGGTGTTTACAGTATTTATGGCAATGCTTGAATTATTGGTTGCCTTTTTACAAGCTTACGTATTTACATTATTATCATCGGTATATATTGGAGCTGCAGTAGAAGAGCATCACCACGATGATCATCATTAATCAGAACATTTTAATCACTTAATTATATAAACATGTTACTTAACATCTTATTACAAACAACAGGCGTAGACGGATTAGGATTCGGATACGGTCTTGCTGCCATTGGTGCAGGTATCGCTGCATTAGCTGCTGGTTTAGGTATCGGCCGCATTGGAGGTTCAGCTTTAGAATCAATCGCTCGTCAACCTGAAGCTTCAGGAGATATTCGTGCGAACATGATCCTTGCTGCTGCCTTAGTAGAAGGAGCTGCATTCTTCGCAATGGTAATCGGATTATTAGCAATCCTTACAAAGTAATTTGTAACTGCTATTACGAACCGGTGCAAAAGCGCTTGGCCAAGCACCGGTTTGTTTAAAAAAAGTAATACATCTAAAAAAAGAAATTAATATAAAATGGAACTCGTAAAACCCGAATTTGGTCTCGTATTTTGGATGACCGTTTCATTTCTGATTGTTGTGTTTATCCTTCGCAAATTTGCTTGGGGACCAATCCTTTCATCTTTAAAAGAACGCGAAACTTCAATTGAAGATGCTTTGAACGCTGCTAAAAAAGCAAAGGATGAAGTAGCCAACATGAAGGCAGAAAATGAGCAATTATTGAAGCAGGCGCGCAATGAGCGTGACATGATGTTGAAAGAAGCTCGCGATACAAAAGATGCAATTGTAAACGAAGCACGTGCAAAAGCACAAACAGAAGCTGATCGTATCATTACTATTGCTCGTGAAACAATTCAAAATGAGAAAATGGCAGCTATCACTGAATTAAAAAATCAGGTAGCAACATTATCTATTGAAATCGCTGAAAAAGTAATCCGCCAGCAATTGGCAAGTGATGAAAAACAAAAGGCGTTGGTTAATGATTTATTGAAAGACGTTAAGTTAAACTAATTCACTAATCGCTAAAAAAAGAGAAATGACAGAGTCAAAAGTAGCTCGCAGATATGCAAAATCATTGCTGGGATTAGCCACCGAAAAGAATATTACGGACAAGGTTTTTTCTGATATGCAATTGATCGCTTCTGCTTGTCATCAAAGTCGCGATTTAGCTTTACTAATGAAAAACCCAATCATCAATACGGATAAAAAGGAAGCCGTAATCAAAGGTGTTTTTTCAGGTAAGGTAGATAACGTGACACTTTCTTTCATGGACTTAATGACAAAGAAAGGACGTGAAGGTTATTTGGAAGATATTGCACAAGAGTATATCAATATTTATAAAGAGTCTATCGGAGTAAAGGTGGCACATGTCACTACAGCAACTCCTTTAGATGCTTCAACAAGAGAACAAATTCTGGACATCGTTAAGAAGATGAAAGGGAATAAAATTGAGCTTGTTGAAACAGTGAACAAGAATATCATTGGAGGATTTGTTCTTCGCATTGGTGATGAACAATACGATTCTTCAGTAATTAAGAAGTTACGTCAGTTGAAAAACGAATTCGACGATAACTTGTATGTAAAAGAATATTAATAATTATCTAATAACAACTATAAATAACTACGAAAATGGTAGATGTTAGACCAGACGAAGTTTCAGCTATTCTCCGTCAACAATTAGCAGGATTTAAATCTGCAACCGAACTTGAAGAAGTAGGAACTGTATTACAAGTGGGTGATGGTATTGCCCGTATCTACGGACTTACAAAGGTTCAATCAGGAGAGCTAATCGAATTTGAAAATGGACTTAAAGGTATCGTATTAAATCTTGAAGAAGATAACGTAGGTGCCGTAACGTTAGGTTCATCGAACAATATTAAAGAAGGTGATACTGTAAAACGTACAGGTAAAATTGCTTCTATCCGTGTAGGTGAAGGAATGCTTGGTCGTGTTGTAGATACACTAGGAAATCCAATCGATGGTAAAGGTCCAATTACAGGTGAAACTTTCGAGATGCCACTTGAGCGTAAAGCTCCTGGAGTAATCTTCCGTCAGCCAGTAAATGAGCCATTACAAACTGGTATCAAAGCAATCGATGCAATGATTCCTATCGGTCGTGGTCAACGTGAGTTAATTATCGGTGACCGTCAAACAGGTAAGACAGCAGTTGCAATTGATACTATCATCAATCAAAAAGAATTTTACGACAAAGGAGAGCCTGTATTTTGTATCTACGTTGCAGTAGGTCAGAAAGGTTCTACTGTTGCTAACGTAGTTAAGACATTAGAAGAGCGTGGTGCAATGCCTTATACGGTAATTGTTGCTGCAACAGCTTCTGAGTCTGCTCCAATGCAGTTCTTTGCTCCAATGGCAGGTGCTGCAATCGGAGAATATTTCCGTGATACGGGTCGCCCGGCATTAGTAGTTTATGATGATTTATCTAAACAAGCTGTTGCTTACCGTGAGGTATCATTATTATTACGTCGTCCTCCAGGTCGTGAGGCTTATCCAGGAGACGTATTCTACTTACATAGTCGTTTATTAGAGCGTGCTGCGAAAGTTATTAAGTCGGATTCAATTGCGGCTAATATGAATGATTTACCTGAATCGTTAAAAGATAAGGTAAAAGGTGGTGGTTCTTTAACAGCTCTTCCAATTATTGAAACGCAAGCAGGTGACGTATCAGCTTATATCCCAACTAACGTAATCTCAATTACTGACGGACAGATATTCCTTGAGGCTAACTTGTTTAACTCTGGTGTTCGTCCTGCAATCAACGTAGGTATCTCTGTATCTCGTGTAGGTGGTAACGCTCAGATTAAATCAATGAAGAAAGTTGCTGGTACCCTTAAGTTAGATCAAGCTCAGTACCGTGAGTTAGAGGCTTTCTCTAAATTCGGTTCTGACTTAGATGCTGCTACTAAAGCGGTAATCGACAAAGGTTCTCGTAACGTAGAAATCCTTAAGCAAGGTCAGTATTCACCATTACGTGTAGAAGAGCAAGTTGCAATTATTTACCTTGGAACAAAAGGTTTATTGCAAAATGTTCCAGTACGTCAGGTGCGTGAATTCGAAACTAACTTCTTAGATGTATTGCGTACAAGTCATAAAGCTACCCTTGATCAATTAGCGAAAGGTGTAATTAATGACGAAATTACTGCTACATTAGAGCAGGTTGGAAAAGACTTAGCAAAAAATTACACTGCTTAATTTCAGCACGATTTAAAGAAAATTTAAAATGGCTAATTTAAAAGAGGTACGTTTAAGAATTGTTTCTGTGTCGAGTACACAGCAAATCACCAAAGCAATGAAAATGGTGAGTGCTGCTAAGCTTCGTCGTGCACAGAATGCAATTACACAACTACGCCCTTATGCAAATAAGCTTCGTGATATTCTTGAAAACTTGTCTTCTTCCTTAGAAGGAAATAGCGGAGGCCAATTCGCACAAGTACGACCTGTAGAAAAAGTATTAATTGTAGCTGTAACTTCAAACAGAGGATTGGCAGGTGCATTTAATGCAAATATCATCCGTCAGGTTAACAGATTAATTCACGACCAATACAGCGCTCAGGCGAATGCAGGTAATGTAAAGGTGTTGAGCATTGGTAAAAAAGCATCTGACTTTTATTCAAAAAATAATTCATTATACAACGGAAATCATAATGAAGTGTATGCTGATTTACGTTTTGATGTTGTTGCTCCGATAGCAGAAAAAATCATGAGTGATTTTGCTGTTGGACAATATGATAAAGTTATTGTAGTATACAATCAGTTTAAAAATGCAGCGGTACAGATTGTTCAAACTGAAC
>JBJOND010000017.1:0-30582 GCA_046052065.1 Bacteroidota bacterium
TTCAAATCTACAAATTATCAATTCCAAACCTTTCTTATCTTCGCACTCTATGGAAACAGTTGTAAGCGGCATTCGCAGTACGGGAAATTTACACCTAGGAAATTATTTTGGTGCAGTTAAAAATTTTATTCGCATGCAGGAAGTGAATAATTGCTTCTTCTTCATTGCCGATTACCATTCTTTAACCACCCATCCCGATGCGTCACTCTTAAAGAAAAATGTTCGTCAGGTATTAGCTGAGTATTTAGCCTGCGGACTTGATCCAGAGAAGAGTACTATTTATGTGCAAAGTGATATTCCTGAAACAGCTGAGTTGTATTTACTTTTAAATATGCATGCTTATTTAGGAGAGCTTGAGCGAGCAACTACCTTTAAAGAAAAAGCAAGAAAGCAGCCAGATAATATTAATGCAGGACTTTTAACTTATCCTGTTTTAATGGCTGCAGATATTTTGATTCATAAAGCGGCGAAGGTTCCTGTAGGAAAAGACCAGGAGCAGCATCTTGAAATGACACGCCAATTTGGAAATCGATTTAATCGTATGTATAATGTCGACTATTTCCCAGAGCCAGTTGCTTATAATTTTGGGGAGCAGCTAGTGAAAATTCCAGGACTTGATGGTACAGGAAAAATGGGGAAATCAGAAGGTGAAGCCAATGCAGTTTTTCTTGCTGATAAACCCGATGTGTTGAAGAAGAAAATTATGCGTGCTGTTTCTGATAGTGGTCCAACAGAACCAAATTCAGTTAAGCCAGAATCGATTCAGAATTTATTTACGTTGCTAGGTGTGGTATCAAAACCTGAAACAATTCAATTTTTTGAAGAAGCTTATAATGGTTGTAGTATTCGTTATGGCGATTTGAAAAAGCAGTTAGCCGAGGATATGGAAATTTTTGTAGCGCCACTTCGAGAGAAAATTGAGGCGATTGCTGCCGATGAGCAATACTTAAACAAGGTGTTGCAAATGGGTAAAGAAAAAGCTCACGCATCTTCTTCTAAAACTGTAAAAGAAGTACGTGAAATAATGGGTATCCAGTACCGCTAGTTAAATGGGCTGAACGGATTTGATAAACTTGATGTTTATTTTTTCCATCAAGGCTTTACAAAACTCGTAATTACGCGCGCTTACTGCCTTCTGAAAATTCTTAACGTTTTGCAGTGAAATGAAGTAATAATCGTTTCTGATTTTTTCGCCATCAATTTGTTTGTTGATAACGCCATACTTTGTTGATCCGTTTACCAGTTCAAACTTTGCGGTAACGTTTAAGTGCTGTTCAATTTCAAACTGTTGCATAGTAGTTGTGTTTAATGATTATCTCCTTGCAAGATGCACTAAATAAAAAATCAAAAATTGACTTTTCCCTTCAAATCTTACAAGAAATCTTACATTACTAAAACAAGCAACGCAACTAAAAGTTTGCTTATAAATAGCGATTAATTAAGGGAAGCTCAAAAGCCTTTTGTAAGTACCTTTCCCTCGTGACTTTATCTAAAGCCATCGCATGTTTCCCATGATGCATATCGGTGCCTAATGCTCCAATAATTTGCATGTCGATTAGTTTCTCTCCAATCTTTTTAGCTTCTGGTCCGTAGTAGCCACTTAACGAATTTAAATTAAGCTGTAACACAACTCCCAAATCATAGAAGTGCTGATATTCTTCCACATTTCTATACCAAAATGGATAGCGTTCTGGATGTGCTAAAACGGGTTTGTATCCTAAAATTTGTGCTCTGAAAAAAACTTCCTTAATATTTTCTGGAGGATTGATGTAGGAAACTTCCATCAGCAAATAATTATCGCCGAAGGTTAATAATTTCTCTTCTTCTAATTTTCTGATAAATCCATCGTCAACATAATATTCCGCTGCAGCATTAATTTCAACCGGAATATTATTTTCTTTCACAGCAGCTCTTACTTCATCTAGTCCACTTAGAATTATCTCAGGTGTATTTCTGAAATAATCACTCATGATATGTGGTGTTGTAATAAGCTTCGAATAGCCTTTTGAATGTAAAAATTTAATTAGTTCAATACTGTCTTCAATTGTCTTAGCTCCATCGTCGATACCCGGAATTAAATGCGAATGCATATCAGCTCCGATAGAAGTGAAATCAGTTTCAATAAAACTATCTTCTTTTTTAGAAGAGAATAAATTGAAAATCGATTTAAGCATTGTTATAAGTATTTTTAAACCAGTTTACCGTAATCGATAATCCATCTTTGTACTTATATCGCGGAGCATAGCCAAGATATTTTACTGCTGATGAAATATCTGCTAATGAATTTTTAATGTCTCCTTTTCGCTCTGCTACGTATGCAGGCTTCTTGTTATTGTCTGCAATTTCTGCAATCGTATTATATAAATCGTTTACCGATACAGCTTCTGAAACAGCAACGTTATAAACGCGATTCAAAGCTTCGTTATTAGTTGTAAACAAGGCGCGAATATTTGCCTGTACTGCATTCTCAACAAATGTGAAATCTCTAGTTTGCTCTCCATCTCCATAAATCACAGCATCTTTTCCAAACAACAATGAATTCATGAATAAAGGAATTGCAGCAGCATAAGGTCCGTTAGGATCTTGATTAGGCCCAAAAACATTAAAGTATCTTAATCCTATCGTTTCAATTCCGTAATGCATCGAAAATACGTGTGCATACAATTCATTAGTAAGTTTAGAAACAGCATAGGGAGATAAAGGGTTTCCTAAATTCTCTTCTTTTTTCGGCGATACAGTACTATCGCCATAAACTGAACTTGAGCTGGCATAAACAAATCGTTTTACGCCTGCATCTCTTGCTGCCAGTAACATATTTAAAAAGCCTGTTGTATTTGCTTCACTAGTTGCCAGCGGATTCTTTATTGAACGGGGTACAGAACCTAACGCTGCTTGATGTGTTACTACGTCTATTCCTTCACAGGCCTTATTGCAGTCATCTATCACCGTTATATCTCCTTCCATAAATTCGAAGGAAGGATTATTTTTAAATGCTTCTAAATTTCTTAAAAAGCCATTACTTAAATTATCTAATACACGAACTTTTTTTACCCCATGTGCAAGTAAATACGTGACAATGTTTGACCCAATGAATCCAGCACCACCGGTAACTAATACTGATGTGTTTGCTAAGGATGATTCATGAAAAGGGGTATCGTACATTTTAATTTCTGACATAATACTGTTTTTATTGCTTAACGCTGGTGATATTGTTTATCGTAAAAGTTCTGATACTCTCCACTCGTAACCTGACGAATCCATTCTTCATTTGCTAAGTACCAGTCAACGGTTTTTTCTAGTCCTTCTTCAAACTGCAAGGACGGCATCCATCCTAATTCATTCTTTAATTTAGTTGCATCAATTGCATAACGCAAATCATGCCCTGCACGATCTTTAACAAACGTGATTAGTTTACTCGTGCTTCCTTCTTCTTTATCCAACTTCTTATCCATAATTCTGCAAAGCAAATGAATCAAATCAATATTTTTCCATTCGTTATGTCCACCAATATTATAAGTAGAACCAAGCAAGCCGTTATGATAAATAGCATCTATAGCACTTGCATGATCTTCTACAAATAACCAATCGCGAATATTATCACCTTTGCCATAAACAGGAATTGGTTTATTATTGATGATATTATTAATGGCAAGCGGAATTAATTTTTCAGGAAATTGAAATGATCCATAATTGTTCGAGCAATTGGAAATTACTACTGGTAATTGATAAGTATCGTGATAAGCTCGCACTAAATGGTCGGAGCTGGCTTTAGATGCTGAATACGGGCTATGCGGATCGTACTTTGTTTCTTCAGTAAAAAATCCTTCTTCACCTAAACTGCCATAAACTTCATCTGTACTGATGTGATAAAATAATTTATCATCGAAGTTGCCTTGCCAAGTTGCTTTAGCAGCATTTAATAAAACTACCGTTCCAATAATATTTGTTGTAACAAACGACATTGGATTAGAAATACTTCTGTCAACATGCGACTCAGCAGCCAAGTGAATAACACCATCAAAGTTATGCTCAGTAAATAAAGCTTGCACTAAATTACTATCTGTAATATCACCTTTTATAAAAGTATAATTCGATGTATTTTCAATATCTCTTAAGTTCGCTAGATTTCCCGCATAAGTTAACGCATCAAGGTTATAGATATGATATGATGGATAGTTGTTTACAAAACGCCTTACTACATGTGATCCAATGAAGCCTGCACCTCCAGTGATTAATATTTTTTTATTCATAGTTAAGCTGAGATTTTTGAAAAATTTTTGCCTAAAGTGTTTAATTTTTTTTCCCACTCCCATGATGAAGTAATCATCGATTCTAAATCATGCGTAGCTTTCCATCCTAAAACTGTATTGGCCTTTTTTGTATCAGCAAATACTTTCTCTACATCACCTGCTCTTCTTTCGCCAATAGTATAATCTAGTTTCAATCCACTGTGCTTCTCAAAGGCATAAATAACTTCTAATACAGTTAAACCATTGCCAGTACCTAAATTGAAAATTTCAAAGTTGCTGTCAGTGGTTTTGTTAAGTAGTCGCTCAATAGCTATTACATGTGCGCGAGCTATATCAACCACATGTATATAATCACGAACACAACTTCCATCACTCGTATTATAATCACTGCCAAAAACAGTTATTCGTCCACGTTTGCCAATAGCAGATTGAGTAATAACGGGAAATAAATTTAAAGGAGTACCAACAGGGTATTCTCCTATCAGTGCACTTTCATGTGCTCCAACAGGATTAAAATAGCGCAGTGCAATCGTGTTTAACAACGTGCTTTTTGATATATCACGAAGGATGTCTTCTCCAATTTTTTTTGTATTCGCATACGGACTTTCCGCTGGTTTGATTACTGCATTCTCATCAATAGGTAACGTATCCGGCTCACCGTAAACAGAACATGATGATGAGTAAACCAATTTTGTAATTCCTTTTTCATTGCATGCATCCGCAACATTCAATAATGAATTTATGTTATTACGATAATACATTGAAGGATGTGATACACTTTCGCCAACTGATTTAAAAGCTGCAAAATGTATAACTGCATCAATTGTATTTTCATTAAAGAATCGATCAACAGCTTCTTTGTTATTCAAATCGATATTGAAAAATGCAGGTTTCTTTCCGGTAATCTTTTCAATCGAATTAATTACTTCTTCGTAAGAATTCGAAAGGTTGTCAATAATAAGCACCTCATAATCTTTCTGAATTAATTCCACAGCAGTATGTGAACCAATATAGCCGGTTCCTCCTGTGATTAATATGCGTTGCTTATTATTCATTAATTATAAACTCCAGTAATTTAAATCTTTAATCTTGCCTCTTAAAATTCCTTTTAAGTCAACTATAATTGCTTTATCAGAACCTAATTTTTTGAAATCAGCTTCTGAATAGTTTTTATATTCTTTATGATTAACTGCTACTACAATTGCGTCGTAACCTGTTCCCGCTTCAGCAACTAATTCAAAGCCGTATTCGTGTTTTAACTCTTCACTGCTTGCTCGTGGATCGATAACATCAACTGCTACACCGTACGATTTAAACTCGTTGATTACATCTACTACTTTCGAGTTGCGAATATCTTCAACATCTTCTTTAAATGTTGCACCCATGACTAAAACACGACTCTTATTAATATCAATACCCAAT
Source organism: Bacteroidota bacterium (assembly GCA_046052065.1). Classification (GTDB taxonomy): domain Bacteria; phylum Bacteroidota; class Bacteroidia; order AKYH767-A; family OLB10; genus CAINEC01. The sequence continues at coordinate 5,673 of JBJOND010000017.1, forward strand.
GCAATTAGTTTTTTTACTGTTTGCTTTGCAACATAAAATCCCATCGAGTCATTTACATAACGACCTGATGTAATAATTTGTGCATGATATCCTAACTCCTGTGCTTTATAGGTTAAGTAGTAAGGGTCAACACCAATGCAATGTCCACCAACTAAGCCTGGCATAAACTTTAAAAAGTTCCATTTAGTACCTGCAGCTTCTAATACTTCATAGGTGTTAATTCCCATTTTATTAAAGATGATAGATAGCTCATTCATCAAAGCAATATTTACATCGCGCTGTGTGTTCTCAATAATTTTTGCGGCTTCTGCTACTTTAATAGAACTTGCTTTATGTACTCCTGCTTCAACAACAATCTCGTACACTTTTGCAATTTCATCAGCCGATTCAGCATCGCAACCAGAAACAACTTTAGTGATTTTCGCTAATGTATGTTCTTTATCACCTGGGTTAATACGCTCAGGAGAATATCCTACTTTAAAATCAGTGATGTATTTTAAACCTGTAATGTCTTCTAATACCGGAATGCAATCGTCTTCTGTACAACCAGGGTAAACAGTCGACTCATATACAACATAGTCACCTTTCTTTAATGCAGCAGCAATCGATTTGCTTGCACCTAATAATGGTTTTAAATCAGGTAAATTATGATCATCGATAGGAGTAGGTACAGCAACAATAAAAAAGTTTGCTTCTCTCAATACATCTAATGAATCGGTAAACTGAATATCACAATTGTCGAATGCACTGCTTTCTAATTCTCCTGATGGATCAATATTGTTGCGCATCATTTCAACGCGTTGTGCATTGATGTCAAATCCGATTACTGAAATTTTCTTTGCAAATTCTAAAGCAATTGGTAGTCCTACATAACCTAATCCGATTACTGCAAGCTTTTTTTCTTTTTTAATTAACTCGTTATACATGATTGAAACGGATTTCTTTTTTTGTAAATTTTCTTAATGCATAAATGCGCTCGATGATTTCAACTACTTTCAAACCTTCAAGTGCATTCGTTGTCATTGTATTTCTATCTTTCAAAGTATCGATTACATTCTCGATGATGTAATGATGGTTGGCTGCAGATCCTTTGTAATGTCCATAATCGTTAGCCGGATTTGCAGGAGGCAATTCAGGCATTACATAATCTTTGATGTGGCAGTATTCCACTTCGTTCATGTATTGTCCGCCCACTTTAATACTTCCGTTGCTACCAATAACAGTAATGCTGCTTTCTAAATTTTTATCCCATACAGCAGTTGAGTAGTTGATACATCCCATTCCGCCATTCACAAATTTAAAATTGACAATTCCTGAATCTTCAAACGAAGTTGAGTGCTCGTGATTAAAGTCGGCAAATACACCGTTGATGTCGGTGATATCACCAAATACCCAATACATAATATCGATGAAGTGAGAAAACTGTGTAAACAATGTCCCACCATCTAAATCACTTGAGCCTTTCCAGTTCTTTCCTGTATAATAACGCTCATCACGATTCCAGAAGCAATTTAATTGAACCATGTAAATTTCTCCTAAGCGATTATTAGAAATTACATCTTTCAACCATGCCGAAGGTGGAGAGTAACGGTTCTGCATTACCCCAAATACATTTCTTGATACTTGTAGTGCTTTATAAATTACTTTTTCGCAATCAGCTTTGTTGATAGCCATTGGCTTTTCGCACACTACATGTTTTTGAAATTCTAGTGCCTTCAAAGAGTGTTCAGCATGTAATCCGTTTGGAGAACAAACATTTACTACATCAATGTCAGGATGGTTCTTTAACATTTCGTCAGGCGACTGATAAAACGACACTCCTTCGAAAGTTTCTAATCCACAATCTTCTTTTGCACGTATATCGCACATCGCCACTAACTCAGCCTCCTCATTACGACGAATCATTTCAGCATGGCGTTTACCAATATGTCCGCAACCAATAACTGCAAATTTTATTTTGCTATTCTGATAATCTCTCATTTTACAACTTAGTTACTAAATTATTTTTTAGCTGGTATTTTTCATTGCTCTCCGGACAAACTGCAATTCCTTCTGAATCAAATTTTAGTTTATGTCCAAACTCACTCATCCAGCCTGTTTGACGAGCAGGGTTTCCAATTACTAAAGCGTAATCAGGAACATTCTTCGTAACAACAGCACCTGCACCAATAAAAGCAAATGCACCAATATCATGGCCGCAAACAATTGTTGCATTCGCACCAATAGATGCACCGCGCTTAACAGTGGTTTTTAAATATTGATCACGACGATTAACTGCACTACGCGGATTAATCACATTTGTGAATACCATGCTTGGTCCAAGAAAAACATCGTCTTCGCAAATTACTCCTGTATAGATAGAAACATTATTTTGAACCTTTACATTGTTACCTAATATCACTTGCGGCGATACAACTACATTTTGTCCGATATTGCAATTCTCTCCAATTTCACAATTAGGCATAATATGCGAGAAGTGCCAGATTTTTGTTCCTTTTCCTATTTTACATCCTTCATCTACTATTGCAGAAGGGTGAACTGAGTAATCCATGTTGTTATTTTTTAAGCGAAACGATGTGCTGTTTTATTTAATTCTTCAGGAGGAAGATTTTTGAAATATTCATAGGTAATTCGTAATCCTTCTTCTCTGCTTACTTTTGGTTCCCAACCTAAAATTTCAATTGCTCTTGAAATATCTGGTTTGCGTTGCTTCGGATCATCCTGAGGCAATGGCTTTGTAATTAATTGTTGTTTTGTTCCTGTTAGTTTGATAATCTCTTCACCGAATTCACGAATAGTAATTTCTTGCGGATTGCCAATGTTAACAGGGTAAACATAATCACTCATCAACAAACGATAAATTCCTTCTATCAAATCATCTACATAACAAAACGAACGTGTTTGTGATCCATCACCAAAAACAGTTAAGTCTTCGCCACGCAGCGCTTGTCCGATAAATGCAGGTAATACACGTCCATCATTCAGACGCATACGCGGACCATAGGTATTAAAAATCCTTACAATTCTTGTTTCAAGATTATGGTAGGTGTGGTAAGCCATTGTAATAGCTTCCTGAAAACGTTTTGCTTCATCATACACGCCACGAGGACCAATTGGATTTACATTTCCCCAATAATCTTCTGTTTGTGGATGTACTGTAGGATCGCCATATACTTCACTTGTAGATGCAACTAAGATTCTTGCTTTCTTCACCTTCGCGAAGCCAAGTAAGTTATGTGTTCCTAAGGATCCAACTTTTAATGTCTGAATAGGAATCTTTAAATAATCTATCGGACTTGCAGGAGAAGCAAAATGTAAAATATAATCTATTCTTCCAGGTACATGAACAAACTTACTTACATCGTGATGATAAAATTCAAACTCTTTTAACTTGAATAGATGCTCGATGTTTTTCAAGTCGCCGGTAATTAAATTATCCATTCCAACAACATCATATCCTTCGCGAATAAAACGATCACACAGATGAGATCCTAAAAATCCTGCAGCACCAGTAATTAAAACTCTTTTCTTTTCCATTGTAATTAATTTGATTTTACTACATCTCTTCCTACGCTGCTGTAATAGTAGCCAAGATCATTCATTCGTTGTAAGTCGTATAAATTTCTTCCATCGAAAATCACTTTCGATTTCATCAATCCATTCATTTTATCAAAATCAGGTGTTCTGAATACCGACCACTCTGTCGCAATGATTAATGCATCTGCACCATTTAAAGCTTCGTATTGATCGTTTGAAAATTCAATCGTATCACCTAACATTTTTTTTACATTCGCCATTGCTTCAGGATCAAATGTTGATATAGTTGCTCCTGCAGCTAATAATTCACGAATGATGTATAAAGCTGGTGCCTCACGAATATCATCTGTGTCTGGTTTAAATGCTAATCCCCATAGGGCAAATTTCTTACCTTCTAGTTGATTGTTATAAAAGGTTTTTATTTTTTCTACAATAGTAATTTTTTGTTTTTCGTTAACCGTCATTACTGAATTTAAAATCTGGAAATCGTAGTTGTATTCGCTAGATGTTTTTGCTAACGCTTGCACATCTTTCGGAAAGCAGCTTCCGCCATATCCAATTCCTGCGAATAAAAATCGTTTTCCAATTCTATCATCGGAACCAATTCCGATACGCACTGAATCTACATTAGCACCAACGCGCTCGCAAAGATTTGCAATCTCATTCATGAAGGTGATCTTAGTTGCAAGAAAAGCATTTGCTGCATACTTCGTTAACTCAGATGAACGCTCATCCATAAAATAAATCGGATTGCCCTGACGCACGAAAGGTGCATAAAGTTCATTCATGATTTTTTTAGCCTTTTCGCTTTTGGTTCCAATAACTACACGATCTGGTTTCATGAAATCATCCACCGCAAATCCTTCTCTTAAAAATTCAGGATTAGATATTACATCAAACTCACACGTTGCATTTTCAGCCACAGCAGCACGTACTTTTTCTGCAGTGCCAACTGGAACTGTACTTTTATTGATGATGATTTTATAGTCTTTGATAATCTTACCTAACTGCTTTGCTACACCAAGCACATACGACAAGTCAGCAGAGCCATCTTCACCCGGAGGAGTTGGTAATGCTAAGAAAATAATAGTCGCATCTTTAATCGCTTCTTCAAGATTAGTTGTAAATACTAATCTGTTTTGTTTGATGTTACGCTCGAATAAAACATCTAGGTGTGGCTCATAAATCGGAATAATTCCGTTTTTCATTTTCTCCACTTTATTCGCATCGATATCAACACACGTTACGTGGTTCCCATTTTCTGCGAAACATGTTCCGGTAACTAATCCTACGTATCCTGTTCCTACAACTGCTATATTCATTCTTGTTTGTTTTTAAAAAGTCGCTTTTTTACTGACTTATTCAGTTATTGTTTCAATTAAAATCAATACTATTTGTTTAAAAATTCCAACACTGCATCTGCGATGTATTGTAAATCGTCTGTAGATAATTCTGTATGCATTGGCAACGAAATAACATTAGCGCATAAATGCTCAGTTACAGGGAAGTCGCCTTGCTTATAACGGGCATCCGTATACGCTTTTTGCATGTGAAGAGGAATAGGGTAGTAAATCATACTCGGAATTCCTTTTGTTTCTAGGAAGCTTCTTAATTCAGCTCTGTCAACTCCGTTAAGCACTAGCGTGTATTGATGAAATACATGGGTTGAATTTTTCTGACGAGCAGGTGTTTTTACTTTTGGATGATTTGCAAAGGCATTATCGTAAAATGCTGCTGCTTTCTGCCGTGCAGCGCAATACTCATTCAAGTGAGGAAGTTTGACTCTTAAAATGGCAGCTTGCATGCTATCAAGACGTGAGTTTACACCAATATCATCGTGAACATACTGCACCGATTGACCATGGTTAGCAATCATTCTTAAACGAGCGGCTAATTGATCATCGTTGGTGAAAATAGCTCCTCCATCACCCATACAACCTAAATTTTTAGAAGGGAAGAAGGAAGTAGTTCCAATAGTTCCGATAGTTCCTGCTTTGTGTACACTTCCATCTGCCATCGTATAATCAGCACCAATAGCTTGCGCCGTATCTTCAATCACATACAGGTTATGCTTCTTAGCAATTTCCATTACACGTTGCATATCGGCACATTGTCCGAATAAATGCACTGGAACAATAGCTTTTGTTTTTGGTGTAATTGCTTTTTCAATTGCCTCACAATCGATGGTAAAATCATCACTGTAAACATCAACCAAAACTGGTTGTAATTGAAGCAAAGCAATTACTTCAGCAGTTGCAACATAGGTAAAGCTTGCAGTGATTACTTCATCGCCAGGTTTTAAATCCAATGCCATCATAGCAATTTGCAATGCATCTGTTCCGTTGGCACAAGGAATAACATGTTTAGCACCCATGTATTCCTCTAATTCTTTTGCGAATGTTTTTACTTCTGGTCCGTTGATATATGCCGAAGAGGTTACTACATTCAATATTGCATGGTCGATTTCATTTTTGATTTTGTTATACTGACTTAACAAGTCAACCATCTGCATTTTTTTTACTGCTTCCATTTTCAATTTTTTAATGATTTTTGATGGGGAAAGTATACCCCTTAAAATAACCATGCGAAGATAGTATTTTCCTCTTAAAAGCAGTCTGCTTTTATGTCTTGAATTTTAGTAATTTTGAGGAATGAAAAAGCTAATCCTGACTTTGATATTGTTTTCCGCTACTTTGCTTGGGGTAAATGCGCAATCGAGCATAAAAGATTCTATCATTAAATGCGTCCTGGTATCTCCATCTTTTTCGCTTCAGGTACCTGGTGGTGATATGGCAAATCGCTTCGGAACTAATTCGACTGTAGGCGTTTCTGTTGCAATTAAGAACAAGAAAAACTGGACATTTTCACTCGAAGGGAATTTTATATTTGGTTCTCAAATTAAGGAAACATCTATTTTTTCTAATCTAACTGTCGATGGAGGTTTTATAGTTGGTAGCGACGGATTGTATGCTGACATTCGTGCCTTTCAACGGGGCTATACTGTATTTGGTAATGTGGGTAAAATTATTCCCTATAAAGGTCCGAATCCAAACTGCGGAATTTATGTTCAGGCGGGTGTAGGCTTTTTACAGCATAAAATCAGAATAGAGGATAAAAAGAATGCGGTTCCCTCTTTACAAGGCGATTATCTTCAGGGTTATGACCGACTTACCAACGGAATTGCTTTACGACAGTTCATTGGCTATGCTTATCTTGGGAATAAAAGATTGGTTAATTTTTTTGGTGGATTTGAGTTTGTTGAGGGGTTTACACTGGGTAGACGAAATTTTAATTACAGTACCGGCCTTTCAGATACCGGAAAAAGATTTGATTTATTGATGGGGTTAAAGCTTGGTTGGATTATGCCTTTCTACAAGCAAGCTCCTGATAAATTCTATACCTACTGATGAATTTTCTCTGGCCATTTTATTACTTGGGCATACAGTTATATCGCTTATCGATAAAGATAGCCGCGCGATTTAATGATAAAGCATACGAGTGGGTAAATGGCAGAAGGAAATTAGCTCCTGTATGGAAAAAGTTAAAGAATATTCAGGAGCAAAGGATCTGGGTGCATTGTGCTTCGCTTGGCGAATTTGAGCAGGGGAAACCTCTTATTGAGGCCCTGAAAGAAGCCTATCCAGAATATAAAATTGTTCTTACTTTTTTTTCTCCTTCGGGATATAATGTTAGAAAGAATACTCCTGTAGCTGATTATGTTTTTTATATGCCATTGGATGGCCCATCTGCATCACGTAGATTTATAAAAGCAATTCAACCTAAAATGGTGTTTTTTGTAAAGTATGAGTTCTGGTATTTTTATGGTCGTTATCTGGCAAAAAAGAAAATCCCATTCTTTTGCGTGTCTGCTATATTCAGAGAGAATCAAATATTTTTTAAATGGTACGGTGGCTTTTTTAAGCAGATGTTGATGCGTTATAATCACTTGTTTGTTCAAGATCAGGCCTCGCTAAAACTGCTTTATAAAAATGCAATTTCTAAGGTGACTGTAGCAGGTGATACGCGCTTTGATGCTGTTTGTAAAATCGCTTCAGAGCATAAGCATATTGAAAAAATTGATGCTTTTAAATCCACTAAAAAATTAATTGTTGTTGGTTCATCGTGGAAGGCAGATATGCACGTAATTGAAAAGTGGATAGATGCCGTTGGTAATGATTTTAGCTTTGTAATTGTTCCTCATGAAATAAAGGAAGAAGAAATTAATGAGATTGAAAGTAAGTATAACGGTTTGGCTATCCGTTATTCAAAAGCAGAGGGCGTGATGTTGACCAATTATAAAATTCTGATTATTGATAATGTAGGATTATTATCACGTATTTATCACTATGCTGACTATGTTTATATAGGAGGTGGGTTCGGTGTAGGAATTCATAATATTTTGGAAGCGGCTGTTTATGGTGCTCCAATATTTTTCGGACCTAACTATAAAAAATTTAATGAGGCTGTTGAGCTTGTTAAATTAAAAAGTGCATTTGCGGTAAATGATGGCAATGAGCTGCTATCCATTTTTAATGATTTAGATACGGATGTTGCCAAGTATAATCGGTTGCTTGAATCAAACAAGAAGTATGTTGAAACCCGTAAAGGCGCAACAACAATAATCGTTGATTATCTAAAAATCAATAATATTTCTTAAACTTATCGAAGCACGTACATTCGATAACTATCCAGCTTAATCAATACAAATAAGAGGATTGTAAAGCTCCATAATGATGATCCACCATAGCTAAAGAATGGCAATGGAATTCCAATTACAGGAGCTAATCCTATCGCCATTCCCACATTTACCATCACATGAAAAAAGATAATGGACGCTACACCATAGGCATATATACGTGTGTAAGGAGAACGTTGTCGCTCCGCAATAAATAAAATCCGATAGAGTAGTGCGAGGAACATTAATAGTACTACGGTGGTTCCTACAAATCCCCACTCTTCTCCAACCGTACAAAATATAAAGTCAGTACTCTGCTCTGGTACAAAGTCGTATTTTGTCTGTGTTCCTTGTAAAAATCCCTTTCCGAAGAAGCCACCAGAGCCAATGGCAATTAAAGATTGGTTTACGTTGTAACCAGCACCTTTAGGGTCCGATTTTTTACCCAATAAAACTTCTATCCTTTCTCGTTGATGAGCTTGTAATATTTTGTTGTAGGCATAGTCAACCGAAAATACAGCTCCACAACACATAGCCGTAACAGCTGCGATGGTAATTAAGTTCTTTTTTGATTTACGCATCAGAATATAAGCTAGCAAGCCAATCCCGCCGATAACACCGATTAAAATTGTTGCAGGAACCATGAGGGCTAGCACGAATAAAATTCCACCAAGGAATCCGAAGATCAAAAAGTTTTGTGATAATCCTTCTCTGAATAAAACGAAAATAAAAGCACAGAATACTAATGCCGATCCAGTATCATTTTGTAGTAATACAAAGGCCATTGGAATTAAAATCAAGGCTCCTGCAGTGAGTTTTGTTTTAGTATCCTGCATTCGAATATTTAGTGTGCTTAGATATTTTGCTAACGCCATACTTGTGGCAAATTTTGCAAACTCCGACGGCTGTAACTTAAATGAACCAATTTCAATCCACGATCTAGCTCCTTGTACATTCTTGGCCACTGCTAGTACCACCAATAGTAAAAGTAAAACAGTAACGTAAGTAGGGTAGGAGAACGAAGCGAAAAATTTTCCATCAATTACTAAAATGGCCATGCCAATCAGCAAGGATGTACCAATCCACATCAGCTGCTTGCCATAGTTCTGGCTCATGTCGAAAATATTACTATGCTCTTCGTTATAAACAGCTGCGTAAATATTCATCCAGCCCATGAGTACAAAAATCAGATAGAGTACTACTAATACCCAATCAATATTTTCAAATATGTTTTTTTGTTGCCTCACGGATTAAGAGAAATATTCGTTTTTTTCTATTCTGTTAATGATGTTGAAATTAAAAATATCCAGCCAGTTGGGCTTTTTATTTTCAGGTTGGTTGTTATTACTATTGCTATTTAATGGCCTCTCATAAATTTCATTTTCTGCCACCTTCCAATCGTTTAATTCTAATTCCGGAAGCAACTCATTTAATGATGGTCCAATTAGCTGCGCATCGATATTATCTGATTTTTTCTCCAAGGTATTGTTGATGATATTGATCAAATTTCCTTTCATCATTTTTTCTTCTAAATCTGGACGCGAAATAGAGTCATACATAAATTTCTCCATCATTAAACTGGCTATTGGTGCCGCCCACGATGCTCCGAATCCTGCGTTTTCTACCATAACGGCTATGGCTATACGTGGATTTTCTCTTGGAGCAAATCCTACAAATAAAGAGTGGTCTTTCCCATGAGGATTTTGCGCAGTTCCTGTTTTACCACAAATAACTACTTCTCTGAATTGAGCAACACGTGCAGTACCAGCTTCAACAACTCGTTGCATTCCATCTTGAACAACGGTAAAATTCGACTCTGAAATTTTAGTAAAATGTTTTTCAGTTAATCCTCTAGTTGTATTGGTCTTGCCTGCAACCTTTTTAATAATATGCGGTGTGTAATAATAGCCTTTGTTAGCAATAATACACATTACATTGGCCATTTGTAAAGGAGTAATTCCTAGCTCCCCTTGACCAATACCGAGAGAGTAAATGGTTGATGCTTTCCAGTGATGACGACCATAGTATTTATCATAAAAAGTGCTTGTTGGTAATAAGCCTTTTAACTCATGTGGTAAATCAACGCCAATCTTTTTTCCTATACCAAAGCTCTCTTGATACGTTCTCCATGCATTGTATCCTGTTTCACTGTCAGCAAACTTTTTGTTGTCTACAAACGCCCTGAAAGTATTACAGAAATAAGGATTACATGAATACTGAATAGCGCCTTCTAATGCAATAGGTGGGTGAGGATGGCAGTGCACACTTTTAGATCCAACAACGAAACTGTGAGGAAAAGTGGTCATAGGATTTATAATTCCCTCCTGAAGTGCTGCTAAAGCATTTGTTAATTTAAATGTTGAGCCAGGCGGATAATACGCCTGCATCGCACGATTGAATAAAGGCTTAGAGGATTCTTTTAAAAGATATCCATAGTTCTTTGATCGTGCTCTGCCAACTAATAAATTCGGGTCGTAGGAAGGACTTGAAATCATGGATAGTATTTCTCCTGTTCTAGGTTCTATGGCCACAAGCGCTCCTATTTTATTAGCCATTAACTTTTCTCCGTATGCTTGTAAATCGGCATCTAATGTAGCAACCAGATTCGCTCCTGCAACGGCAACAGTATCGTAGGCTCCGTTTTTATAACTTCCTTTTTCGCGATTAAATACATCTACCATCACAATTCGAACACCTCTAACGCCTCGTAGCTCTTCCTCGTAACTTTGTTCAATTCCGCTGGTACCGATATAATCACCTTGTCGGTAATAAGGATTCTTCTCAATAATTTTATCCGTAACCTCACCAATGTATCCTAAAACATGCGATGCTGTATTGTTGGGGTATTTACGAATAGTTCTAGGCTGTACATAAAAGCCTTTGAACTTAAAAAGTTTTTCCTGCAAGGTAGCGTAGGTCTCCGCCGAAATTTGTTTTTCAAAAATCGATGGACGTATTCTCGAATAGTTTTTCGCCTTCTTGATTTTATCTAAGAAATCCTCTTTAGTAATGTCTAGTAACTTGCAAAAATCTAAAGTGTCAAGTTCTTTTACCTGACGGGGGATAACCATCAAATCATATACAGCCTGATTAAATGCCAGAATCTTTCCATTGCGATCGTAAACCATTCCTCTAGCGGGATAGTCGGTCATGTAGCGCAATACGTTGTTGTTGGCAGATACGGTATACGACTCTTCTATTATCTGAACATAAAAAAGACGAATAATGAAAATAACAATCAACGAGGTAAAAATACCTGCTACCACTACTTGTTGGTTTCTCCCTGAAGTGTTACTCATCTCTTTACAAATCTAATTCAGATTTTAATTATTAGCGATGTATTTAAGAAAAAAAAGTTTTGGTCTATAATAAGCGAAAATCAACCTGAAACTTCACTCGTTTTTACTTCTCAGGTTTGTACAAGAGGTATTGTGATAGAATAATAAGGACAAGTGTAAAAATACTACTATACAAAACTCTCAATTGCGTCGACCAAAAGTCGCTGAAGCGAAATATCTCTAGATTGAAAATAACGAAATGGTGAACAAAAACTAGCACTGAAGCATATACTAAGAACCAACGGAATCCGAATTTTCTAATCTCTGGTGATTCATCAGGCTCAAATCCATCGCGAGGTGCAACTAACTTTAACCAACTAGGGCGAATAAATGTTATCAGCACACATGCAAATGCATGAATACCGGTAGAGTTTTGAAATAAATCAATGCTGATTCCAAGTATAAATCCAACGAACAACAAAAGTACGCGTGGAGTTTGAACAGGTAGCGTTAGTAAGAACAAAACATATAAATAAGGATTAACAATTCCTCCTAGCTGGATATTATTTAGAATAAGCACTTGTAATGCAACAAGCACAAAAAATCTTAATACTATTTGAAGGATGTTTAATATCATTGTTCGTTAGCCTTTTGAGTTGCTTCTTCCAGTGTCCTTTGCTCGTTTTTCTTAAGGTTATCTACTACATAAACATAGCTCAGGTTATCGAAGTTCGTACTTAGTCCTACTTTAATAGCATTGAAATTTGACCCTGGATTCAATTTGCTTTCAATTACTTTTCCAATCATAATTCCAGCAGGAAAAAGTGCAGAGAATTCGGTGGTAGAAATCGTGTCGCCCTTTTTAACAGGAACTGTTTTATCAATGTCTTTTAAAATTGATTCGTGTGCATTTAAGTCTTCTCCCCAAACAAGTGAACCATAAAAACCATTGGCGTTGATTTTAGCACTCACTTTCGATTTGGTATGTAATAGGGTCATTACCGTGCTGTAATGCGTGCTTACTTGTTGTACAATTCCCACAACACCACTACCACAAATAACTCCCATCTCTGGCTTAATACCGTCAGCAGTTCCTTTATCGATGGTAAGGAAGTTATTAGGAAGCGAAGTAGAGCTATTAACTACTTTAGCAGTGATATACGTATACTGTTGTTTTTGTAGCGTATCGGTTACAACTGGTTTAGTAGTATCGCTTGGCTGCGTAATCTTACTAAGCATATTTCGCAATTGCGCATTTTCAGATGCCAGCAACTGGTTGTTTTCCCGAAGGTGAATATACTCTTTGAAATAAGTTATGCCCTCGTTGACTTTAGCTACGGCTGCATTCGATGAATTAAAAAAGGAGGCGTGCTGATAACGGTTGTTTTGTACAATTAAGTAAACGCAAAATGACTGAATGGCAACGAATAGTACAACAAAGTGGTTGCGCCATATCAATTCAAAAAGCGTCCTCATTCCTTTCTGATTTCTTTAATTTCTAGATGAAAGAAACGATTAGTGTTGTAAGAACTTGAAGCGATGGATATTCTTCAATGCGATACCAGTACCACGAACAACAGCGCGAAGCGGATCTTCAGCAACGTGAACAGGTAATTTCGTTTTCATCGAAATACGCTTATCTAATCCACGAAGTAAAGCACCACCACCCGTTAAATAAATACCAGTACGGAAAATATCAGCTGCTAATTCAGGAGGTGTATCCTCTAATGCTTTCAAAATTGATTCTTCGATGCTGCTGATTGATTTATCAAGGGCATGTGCAATCTCAGGGTAGCTAACAATAATCTCTTTCGGAATTCCCGTCATTAAATCACGACCATGAACAGCGAAGTCTGCAGGAGGATTTTCTAATTCAGGTAATGCAGAGCCTACTTCAATTTTAATACGTTCTGCTGTTCTTTCACCAATCAGAATGTTGTGCTGACGACGCATATAATCCCAGATATCAGTTGTAAAACCATCACCGGCCATACGAATACTTTCATCACAAACAATTCCACCTAGTGCGATAACGGCAATTTCAGACGTACCGCCACCAATATCAATAATCATATTTCCCATTGGCTCTTCAACATCGATACCGATACCGATTGCTGCAGCCATTGGCTCATGAATCAAATAAACTTCTTTTGCCCCAGCATGCTCAGCAGAGTCACGAACCGCACGCTTCTCTACTTCGGTAATACCAGAAGGAATACAAATTACCATTCTTAGTGATGGCGAAAAAAATTTGTTCCCTGTGTTAATCATGCGAATCATTCCCTTTATCATCTGCTCGGCAGCTTCGAAATCGGCAATTACGCCATCCTTCAGAGGGCGCACAGTTTTAATATTCTCGTGGGTCTTACCGTGCATTAACATCGCAGATTTACCAACTGCGATTACTTTTCCTGTTGTTCTGTCTATCGCTACAATTGAAGGCTCATCAACAACTACTTTATCATTGTGAATGATAAGAGTGTTGGCAGTCCCTAAATCAATTGCTATTTCCTGTGTGAGTAAGTCAAAAATTCCCATGCCTTCTATTCTGTTTTTAAGACAATTCTACTTGCCTGATTTACTAGTTTGATTGATGTTTTACGAATGCAATTATTCAAACAATTTTTAATAACGCAAAAGTGGTTGAAATTATTGAATTTTTTTCAATCTTAATGTTTAAAATGACGAAAACCTGTCATGACCATCGAAATTTTTAATTCGTTGCATTTATCGATGGAATCCTGATCTTTTACTGACCCTCCTGGCTGTACTACTGAACTGATACCAGCAGCGGCAGCAATTTCAACACAGTCTGGGAATGGGAAGAAGGCATCTGAAGCCATAACTGCCCCTTGTAAGTCGAAGCCAAAATGATTGGCCTTTGCAATAGCGTGTTGCAAGGCATCAATTCGTGATGTTTGTCCTGTACCACTCGCACACAATTGTCCGTTTTTAACTAATACAATCGCATTGCTCTTCGTATGTTTTACCACTTTCGCTGCGAATAATAAATCGGATTTTTCCTGTTCAGAAGGTGCTTTCTCTGTTGCTGTTTTTAAATCACTCTCGGTCTCTGTATGATGATCACGCTCTTGAATTAATTCTCCGTTTAATATACTTCTGATGGTTGTTTTAGGAAATTCTATTGTCTTCGTTTGAAGAATGATTCTGTTCTTTTTCGACTTCAATAATTCGAGTGCTTCGGCTGTAAATCCGGGAGCAGAAAGTATCTCAAAAAATAATTTATTCATTTCTTGAGCTGTAGTTAAATCGATTGTTTGATTAGTAGCGATAACGCCTCCAAATGCAGATACTGGATCACCTGCTAATGCTCTGTCCCATGCATTTCTAATGTCGCTACCGGATGCAATTCCGCAAGCATTGTTATGCTTGATAATAGCTACTGTTGGCGTTGTGAATTCTTGAATTAAGCCTAAGGCTGCGTCTACGTCAAGCAGATTGTTATAGGATAATTCTTTACCATTTAATTGCTCGAACAAAGCATTTAAATCACCAGAAAATGAAGCTTGTTGATGTGGATTTTCTCCGTATCGTAAAATGGTATTTTGTTTTTTACTGAACCAATTGTGAATTGCACCATCGTAACTACTACTCACCTGGAATGCACGCATGGCCAGATTTTTTCTTTCTTCCAAAGAAGTGGTAGCTGACTGATTGTCCAAGATACTTTGTAAGGTTGCGTAGTCATTTACCGAAGGAATAATAACAACATCATTAAAGTTCTTTGCCGCGCCTCTAATCAATGAAATACCGCCGATATCAATCTTTTCAATGATATCTTCTTCGCTTGCTCCTGTGCTAACTGTTTTTTCAAAAGGGTATAAATCAACAACCACTAAATCGATAAATGGAAGCTGGTACTTTTCCATCTGAGCCTTATGCTCTTCATTCTCACGAATGGCTAAAATACCTCCGAAAACAGCAGGGTGTAAGGTCTTTACACGACCATCTAAAATAGAAGGATAACCTGTAATATTCTCCACAGGAGTAACAGGAATGTTCATTGCCTGAATAAAGTCGAAGGTACCACCTGTTGCGTAGAGGTGAACATTGTTTTTGTGAAGTGAAGTTACCAGTTGGTCGAGACCATCTTTGTGAAAAACAGATAGTAATGCCGATTTTATCGTCTTGTTCATAGTGCTTTAATTAATTGGTAATTAAAGCACGCAAAGGTAATATTCAATTACATGACAATATTGGTTTTTGCAAAATTAAATTCAAAAAAAAAGCTGCCCCGAAAGGCAGCTTTGAATTATTTCTTAATCGTTCAATTACTGAACATCATTTGCAGAGCGAGCATTTAACTGCACTCCGTTAAAGTCAGAAACAACAGCTGTAATAGAGGTTCCTGCAGGAATTGCAGCGCCACTAAAAGTTGCAGCCGTTCTTGTATACAATGCTACAGTTCCTGTTCCATCTGAAACTGTTGTAGCAGTAGTAAATGTTGTTGTTGAGAAAGTAACATTATTGATTTTTACTAATGTTGATTCCCAGTTTTGTGTACCAGTCATGTTACTTGCTAAATCGGCAACAGTAACAAGACGAGGAGTTATCGTTCCGGTTCCTACTTTCGTTCCATATGCAATTGGAACTGATGGTGAAGTTCCTCCAACTTGTAATAATCCATTGAATTCTGATAATGATTGCCCCGTTACATTAACAACGATTGAATCACCTAAAGCAAATGAATGAGCAGCATCAAAACGAACAATAATTCCAGCAGTTCCATCCTGAATTACCACATTAAAGCTATTAAGATTGTTAGTCGATGAATTCGAAATAACAACACCTGTTATTTTATAATTTCCCGAAACTGTTGTTGAAGTTCCTGTAAACTGCGAACGAATATTTGAAATAGTTGTCATTGTTGCAGCTGGTGGAGGAGGTACTGGTGCTGAACCACAAGCGCCTGAGGTAAAGCGAGCTGAATCCATTAAGCAATCAGAAGGGTCTCTTAATGTTAATTGCTTATCTGAATTGTAAACGCTGTAAATTCCGATGATAGATCCAGAAGTTGTCGGTGTTAAATCATTTGCGAAATCAGAATAACCACTTGTTCTTACAATGATACCACCAATTGATGCTGGGAATGAATAACAGCATTCCAAGAAACGATTAACAGAACCTAATGCAGGTTGGTTAGCCCAAACCTGGCCAGCATCAGCCGACTGAAACTGAACTTTCTCAATTTTAATTAAACGGCTCTGCCACTTATAAGAAGAAGCACTTTTGCCATCTGATCCTAAGTCAGCAAAGTTTACTGTGAATGGAGTTACTGTATGTCCCCATGTACCACCAATAATGTAATTACGAACTAATGCAGATGGAATAGAAGCAAGACTTGGTGTAGCATTTACGGTATCTTTAAATCCTCCTATTTGTACTAAGCCACCGTAGTAACTCAATGTTAATCCTTTTAATTTCACGTACACCTCACGACCAACAGGATAGTCAGTATAAAAATTAGAAAGATCTAATTTAATCGCGATTCCAGCAGTACCATCATCAATAACCATTGTCTTGTATAGGTTACCGCTTTTGTCATCTCCAATAACGGTTGCTTTAACGGTCCAATCATTATCAATTTTAATGTACGGAATTACTGAATAGTTTGTCAATTGTGATTTGTAAATTGTCTTTAATGAATCTAAAGTCATGTTTACTGTCAGGCCTGGATCTTCACCATTCATTGGTGGCTCATCGAATTGGTCATCGCGACAAGCATTAAAGCTAAACACAAGCGCTAATGCAGAGATGATTAGCCATGCGTTAAATTGGATTTTTTTACGAAGTATCATATGATTGATGTTTGTCTTTTTATTGTTTTGTTTAGTTGAATCGAAGTGTAAAGTTTACGAAGAAGTTGGTTCCAAAGCCATAATAAGCCTTAGGCGCAAATTTGTTTATGTCTTTTTCAGCAAAGTCAAATCGCAGCTGCTCGAAGCCGTTAGTGATAATATTTTGGTTATTAAGTACATTGTTAACACCAACATTAATTAGGAAGAAGGTCTGTTTTTTCAAAGAAGAATAATAGTTGTTAAGCTTCCATGATTTGCCAAATGAAACATCCATGGTAAATTGACCACTTGCCTGTAGTTGATCGATAATCGCTTCACGAACTGCTCCTTCGTTAAATGGTGCTACACCAGCTATAGTGCGTCGTGCAGGGTTGAAGTCGTACCAGATTTTATCGAAGTAATTAAAATTCAAATAAGCATTCCAGAATTTCTTCGCGCGGTATCTTAGTCCTAATGTATAAGCCGATTGAGGCCCACCTGCTACATAAAAATTCTCAGAATAGATGGTTTCATTTTCTGCTAATAGTTGCGAAGTGTTATCAGCGGTAATAATTGCACTCATGCGGTCGGTGTAATAATATTGACCAATTGCAATTGCCGTTGAAGCTGAAAAGCCTTGTCCTAAATTATGGTCAGCCCCTATTTCTATTCCCACATGTCTTCTATCCATATTGCTTAACGCATAGTTGACTAATGTTCTGTAATCTTCATGGAAAAATGTCAGGTTGTTAATTCCATCATTCATTTGAGTAAAGTAGGCTGTTGCTCTGATTTTTGTTTTTGGAGCTCTTAAGATATAGCCCGCTTCAAATGCTGTGATTTTTTCTGTCGTTGCATTTGGATTTGTCAAGTCACGAGTACGAGGAGAAATAAAAACATCTTCAAACAATGGCGCACGTGTTTCGTTTGATGCATTCAAGAAGATGTAATTTCTACCATTGATTTTATAAGTAGCTCCCCCTTTAATTCCGTATGTGTTAAATGATTCTTTAGCAGATTCTCCCAATGAGTTATCTTGGAATACACCACTACGATAAAATCCAGTACGGTTATAGGAAGTATTCATCAATTGAATACCAACAAACCCATCTACACGATTAAATTTAAATTGAGGTTGAATCCAAAATCCTTTTCTATTAACAGTTGCTTTGTAGTTATAACCATACTTGTCACCTACTTGAAGAATTCTGTTAGGAACATCAAGATTGTTTTGTAAAACTTGGAAGCTATCTGGATAAGCTAATTCAGCAAACTGATTTAAATCCACGAAAAAATCGCCACCTAATAAATCATTTACACGACGATAGTATTCTGTTTCCTGATGTTGTATGTTTAATCCTGCAGTAACAATTACATTATCATTAATGGTGTTGTTGTAAGTTGAAGAAAAAGAGTATCGTTTTGTATCTTGAACTCTTTCGCTCATGATATAACGACTTCTCTTACCAGTTACAGAATTGCCAGCAATTCCGTTTGCGCTGTCAATTGTTTCGTAGTTGTTTCTATTTACTTCGTAAAGATTCTCCCAGTTGATCTGACGATATTCTTCATCATTTTGCCATAGGTAAGCTGCTTGTGCTGCCATTGTTGGGTCGTTAATGAAGCTTGGCAGACGACGATAAAAATCAGGACGAGGATCAGGAGCATTGAACCAATCAAGACCTGTTACACTAAAAGATCCAAATTGGTAACCAGCAGAAGTTTTTAAATCTGATTTACTATCAATTCTCCATTCGTGTGCTAAGATGGTTAGAGGACTTTCTTGTCTTCCAACATTTGCACTTCTCTTTTCTCCATTTTGATATCCCCAGCTAGGATTATAAAAATTGCTCCCCGCTAAATCATAAACTTCTTGAATAGCTGCTGAAGCTCTTCCATTAACTGTATTTGCACCGAATTGCGTTAAGCTAATGCTGTGATTTGTTCCGAATCTTTTTTCGATACTTGCAAACCAAGAAATACCATTGTAAAATGTTCCTTGTACATAACCTTCTTCTGCCCATCTTCTGCTGATAGAGGCAGCAAACGACCATCCTCCTTTCATTAAACCTGTTCCATAAGTAGCCATTAAACGGTTATCATACGTTCTGTTTGATAGAGCATAAGAAACTTGTAGTTGCTTACGTTGGCGACTTGCTTTCGCATCAATATTATTTGATCCGTTAAGTCCGCCATAACCATATGTTGAAGGGTTTAATCCGTAAGTGCTCTCACGACTTCTTACCACATCATTTAATCCACTCCATGCGCTGTATAAGCCACGACTGTTAACAAGGTCTTCCATCAACAAGCCATTCATGAATGTTTGATCTTCGTAACTATAACCACGAGGTCGGAAACGAGCGCTGCTAAAGGTGAACATACTTGCTGATTCAAATGGGTCACGACTAGAAGTCAAAACACCGCTTACATTAGCATTCGTAGTTTCTTTCACTTGGTCATCACCTAAAGAAACAGTTGGTATGTTGTCATCACCTAAGTCGATGTGCACCAAATTAACTGTTGTTACTTCAACAATTGGTTGGTTAACTTCTACACTTTGTATGGTCTGATTGAAACCATCCATATCAATTGTTATGGTGTATTTACCGTAAGGAACATCTTTAATTTCAAATGTGCCGTCGGGATTCGACAATGCATTAGCTCTGAAACTAGGGTTGTTTAGGTAAACAGCTGCTCCCGAGGAAGCATTTTGCGTCTCAGCATCTTTCACACTTCCTTTGAGCGTAGCATTTTGTGCCATTGCCATCATCGGAATCAGGAACATGCATACTAACACGAATCGGATTAAGTACTTTATTTTCATGATTTGTTTTAAAGGACGACAAAGGTAAAATATAATCTGTACCTACAAAGAAAAATAAGCCCAAAGGGGCTGGCGTTCATTTTATTCACGATTAACCCATTTTAATCATTGGCTTTTTATAGGTTTGCATTTGAAATCTAATAAAAATGCAAAAAAACGTTAAGTGTCTGATTATAACAATCCTTAGTATAGGATTGCAATCTGCAGTAGCACAGGATAAACAATTTAAAGCTGGCATTGTAGCTTTTTATAACCTCGAAAATTTATTTGATACGATCAACCAACCTGAAGTAAATGATGAGGATTTTACTCCTAATGGGGCAAACCTTTATACTAGTACTGTTTACATAGATAAGCTTGGGAAATTAGAGTCGGTGTTAAGTTTAATTGGGACAGAAGTTACTCCTGATGGTTTTTCGGTTTTAGGTGTTGCTGAAATCGAAAACATCACTGTTTTACAAGATTTAATTAATCAGCCAAAGCTGAAACCAAGAGGATACAAAATTGTACATTTCGATTCTCCCGACAAGAGAGGTGTTGATGTTGGATTAATTTACAATCCTAAATACTTTAAAGTCCTTTCATCTGAGCCATTGTTTATTCCTATGAAGGGCGATGATGGTAATCCTTATTTTACTCGTGACATTTTATACGTTTATGGATTGTATGACGGTGAGCCGATGCATTTTTTTGTTAATCACTGGCCGTCGCGTCGTGGAGGAGAAGAGGCTTCAGCTCCTAATCGCGCTTTAGCAGCATCTGTTGCAAAACATAAAATCGATTCTATTAATGCCGTTGATCCAACTGCTAAAATTATCTTAATGGGTGATTTAAACGATGATCCTGTGAGTCCGAGTGTGACAAAAACATTAGGTGCAACAGGTAATGCAGATAAAATTAAAGAAAATGGTTTGTACAATCCATGGTTGTCATACTACAAAGAAGGAATTGGAACCTTAGCATATGGTGATGCATGGAATCTTTTCGATCAGATAATAATTTCAAATGCCTTTTTAGCTAAGGAGCAAAAAGGTTTTTTCTTTCAGAAAGCAAATATCTTCAGCAAAGAGTTTATGATTCAAAAAACAGGAAGATATAAAGGATATCCTTTGCGTACATACGATTTCAGTATTTATCAAGGTGGCTATTCGGATCATTTTCCAACCTATCTATTGCTTTTAAAGGAAAAGTAAATGCCGAAGCGTTTGGTTCTTATTCGACATGGTAAATCATTGTATGATGATTATGTGGCCAATGATATGGAACGACATTTAGCCGGTCGTGGTTATCACGATGTAGAACAAACAGCATTGTGGTTAAAGGGTAATAAAATTTTTCCAGACGCAATGGTTAGTAGTCCTGCTATCAGAGCTTATTCAACTTGTTTAATAGTAGCGAATCATTTCGCATATCAAGCAGAAAAAATACTTATTAAAGATGCTATCTATGAAGCATCGGATAATGCATTGATGTATGTAATTAATGAATTGCCTTCACATGCAGATACTGTTTTTTTATTCGGACATAATCCTGCATTTACATCTATTGTAAGTAAATTAACAAATCAAGATTTTCGTCATCTTCCAACATCAGCAGCAGCAATTATCGAATTTGATAAAATGCAGTGGAACGAAATAGATTTTCATTCTGGTAAATTAACAATTGCTTATTGTTGCCATAAAAGCATCGATTAATTTACATTATATTAATTAATTGTTATAAAATCCACTCTAAAAATTTATCTTAATGTTATCTTTTTTAAATTAAGGTATTGTTAAACTTTCTTTTTGAAATATTTGTAATGCACCAATAAAAACAAGGCAATGCAAAAGAAACAACGAAAAGAAATTGAGCAACAGCTATCGGTTACTATCGCTTATTTTTTAAAAAAGCAACATCCGGTTGCTGCTCAGGGAATGCTTAAATTAATCAAGTCAGCATCAAAAGAGATTTCTAAAAAGTTTGTTAAAGAAATCGGAAAGTCTGACAAAGCTAAGTCCCCTGTTAAGGCTGCAAAAAAATCAGAAGTAAAGGCTCCGGCAAAGAAAAAATCAATCGTTAAAAAAATTAAGAGTAAAAAGTCGGCTCGCAAAGCTGCTAAATAATTTTTTATGAAGCAGGATGAATTACTAATCGTTAACCGCGATATAAGCTGGCTTTCTTTTAACGATAGGGTATTGCAGGAAGCGAATGATCCAACGGTTCCATTGTTGGAGCGTTTGAAGTTTTTAGGTATCGTTTCTAGTAACAGAGACGAATTTTTTCGTGTTCGCGTCGCTTCTATTAAGCGAATGGTTCGTCTTGGAAAAAAGGGAGAAGAGTTGTTGGGTGAAAATCCAATACAATTGCTGGATAGTATTCAAAATATTATTGTAAGGCAACAAGAAGCATTTGATGATAGCTTTCAGAAAATACTTAGTGAGCTTGAGCGAAAAGGAATCTTTTTGTTAAATGAAAATCAGCTTACCAAAGATCAAGGTGCATTTGTTCGTGATTACTTCTATGAGAACGTGCAGCCTACGCTTGTTCCAGTATTGCTTGATAATTTAAATGAGTTTCCTGCTATGAAAGACAGGAGTATTTATTTTTTGATTATGATGCAAAAGGTTGGTGCTAAAACAAAATATGCTTTGTTAGAAATTCCTTCTGAAGTAGTTTCTCGATTTGTAGTTATCCCGAAGGAAAGTAAATACATTATTATGTTGGATGATGTAATCAGATATTGTTTAGATGATTTGTTTTTCAATTTTGATTATGATTCAATTAACGCATATACTATAAAAATTACGCGTGATGCGGAGTTGGATTTAGAGCAGGATGTTACAAAGAGTATTGTAAAAAAGGTTTCTGAGAGTATTAAAAATCGTCGCAAAGGACAACCAACACGTTTGGTGTATGATGAAGCATTACCTGCAGAGGCGATGAAATTTTTGCTTAAAAAGATTCAGCTAAATAAAGAAGATCATCCAATTTCCGGTGGTCGTTATCATAACTTTGTTGACTTTATTCGTTTCCCATCGCTAAACAGGTTGGAGCTTAAGCAAAAGAATTTACCTGTGCTTCCACATAAAGCAATTCCTGCAAGAACAAGTTTGTTTAAAATAATTTTAAAGCAGGATGTGTTATTGTCTTTTCCGTATCAGTCGTATACGCATGTAATTAATTTACTTCGTGAAGCATCTATTGATCCGAAAGTGGTTTCTATCAGCATTACGTTATATCGGATGGCGAATAATTCGAGGATTATTAATTCGTTGATTAACGCTATCAAAAACGGAAAAAAAGTTACAGCTATTGTTGAATTGCAAGCACGGTTTGATGAAGAAGCTAATATCAGATGGGCAAATAAACTAAACGAAGAAGGAGTCAAAGTGATCTATGGTGTGCCTGGAATTAAGTTGCACAGTAAATTGTTTTTAATAACGCGACAAGAACAAAACAAACTAGTCAACTATGTTCATATTGGAACAGGAAACTTTAATGAAGATACCGCAAGACTTTACGCTGATTATAGTTTGCTAACAGCCGATAAAAGAATTACGGATGAAGTTGTGAAAGTGTTTAGTTTTTATAATGATAATTTCAAAGTTGGAACGTACAAACATTTAGTTGTTTCTCCTTTTAATACACGTAAAAAATATTTGCAGTTAATCAATGCAGAAATTGAACACGCTAAACAAGGACTTGATGCTTGGGTGTTTTTAAAGATGAATAGTTTGACAGATCCGGAGATGATTAAAAAGTTGTATGAAGCCTCTGCAGCTGGCGTTAAAGTGAAGTTGATAATCAGAAGCATTTGTTCGTTGGTTCCAGGTATAAATGCTCTAAGCGAAAATATTGAAGCAATAAGTATAGTTGATAAATATCTAGAGCATGCAAGGGTATTTGTGTTTTCGAATAATGGTTCACCTAAAGTTTATTTATCGTCAGCCGATTGGATGACGCGTAACTTAGATCACCGCAGTGAAGTAGGCGTTCCTGTTTACGATGAATCGATTAAAAAACAGTTAATCGATATGCTTGAGCTGCAATGGAATGATAATACTAAAGCAAGGAGTATTAATGTATTTCAAAATAATCCGTATCATTTTTCGAAGGTGAAAAGTAAGTTTAAGTCGCAGGATGAAATTTACAAGTACATCGAAAAAAATAATTCTCAGATCTGATTTTAAATCGCTTTTATTTATCTTGGTACTATGTTAAAATTTGCTGCAATCGATATTGGTTCAAACGCTGTAAGATTATTATTGTGTAATGTGTTTGAAGAAGGTGGTGAGCCGGTTTTTAAAAAAGCAGAATTAGTACGTATGCCAATACGGTTGGGAGAAGACGTGTTTCGCTATGGTAAAATATCAGAAGAAAAGAAAATGCTCTTGGCAAAATCAATGAGAGCATTTAAAATTTTGATTGATGTTTTTGGAGCTATCGATTATCGCGCTTGCGCTACTTCTGCTATGCGTGATGCTAGTAATAGTGAAGAGATAGTTGACTTTGTTCGTAAATACAGTGACGTTAGTATAGATGTGATTGATGGTAAAACAGAAGCTCATATTATTTACTCTAATCATATTGCTGAACACCTTGAGTTTAATCAGTCGTATTTATACATTGATGTAGGTGGGGGAAGTACCGAGCTGACCTTGTTTTCAAAGAATAAAATTATAGCTGCGCAATCATTTAATATTGGTACGATTCGTTTGCTTCACGATCAGGTAAAAAAAGAAACGTGGAGCATTTTTAAAGAATGGATACGCGATAATACTTCAGCTTATCACCCACTTACAGCCATTGGCTC
>JBJOND010000018.1:0-30142 GCA_046052065.1 Bacteroidota bacterium
ACAGCAAATTTCGCTACGCATAACAAAATTATTAGTTGGTTTATGGGGGGATTAAACTTCCAGGTGGAGCATCATTTATTCCCAAAGATTAGTCACATTCACTATCCTGAAATCAGCAAAATTGTTAGAGATACTTGTAAGGAATTTAACGTTAAGTATATTGAATACCCCACATTCTTGAGTGCTGTGGGTGCACACTTACGTCATTTAAGAGAATTAGGAAGAGCTTAATTAGTTTTTACGATTCATTAAAGAATCGGCAAGGTCTTTCAAAGGCTGTTTACTCGCCTCTGGAATAGGAATAGCATCAAGGTGTAGTAGCGCATCATTATAAAGCTGCTGCATCTTTTCTTCTGCAATCAGTCGCACATTGAGCTTATCATAAAGAGCAGTTACCGCATGCACTTTATTATCTGATTTATCGTTGCTGGAAATCCATTTCAATAATTCAGATTTTAAATCGCCTTGCGCCTTTTCTAAAGCGGTAATTAAAAGATATGTTTTCTTGTTAGCGAGAATATCGCCACCTACTTGTTTACCAAAATGGTCGGCATCGCCATAAACATCTAAAATATCATCTTGCAATTGAAAAGCAATTCCCAGGTTTACTCCAAAGTCGTATAAATGATTCGCATCTGAAATATTAGCCTCTGCTACTAGTGCTCCCATTTTTAGCGAAGCACCTAATAGTACTGCTGTTTTCAAACGAATCATATCGATGTACTGATCAATTGACACATTGTCCATCGATTCAAAATCCATATCGTATTGTTGACCTTCACAAACCTCGAGGGCTGTTTTAGTAAAGACACTCATTACCTCTTTAACAGAACTTGAAGGGGCATTCATTACTAACTGGCAAGCCTCTACAAACATGGCATCGCCTGCTAGAATGGCGATATTGGAATTCCACTTTTCATGCACGGTAGGTTTCGATCGACGAAGCGGTGCATTATCCATGATATCATCGTGTAGCAGCGTAAAATTATGAAAAACCTCTACTCCCAAAGCTGGAGGGACGGCAGCATTCACATCTCCGTTAAAGGCATCGCAAGCCATTAGCGTAAGAATGGGACGCATACGTTTACCTCCAAGGGACAACATATACCTAACTGGATCATATAATCCTGAAGGATTTTGAGGGAATTGCAGATTATTTACGGACTGAAGGATTAACTCAGAAAGTTCAGTAAGAGATTTCATTTATGCAGTTACAAATTGACTAGATTCAATTAACTTTCTAATACCTTCATCGAGCGTTGTCATTTTTCTATTTAATAACTGACGGGCAATTGTTATATCAGGACATCTTCTAGTCATATCGCCTTCTTTTAATGCAGGAAGAAATACGACTTTAGATTTAGAACCTGAAATTTCAATTATGCGCTGGGCTAGGTCGAGGATTGTAATTTCATAGTCGCTGCCAATATTGGCCACATCATTCACGATTTTATCATTGTAGAAAGCACTTAGGCAAGCATCAATATTATCATCGATATAGCAGAAAGTTCTAGTCTGACTACCATCGCCATAAATTGTGATATCCTCATTGTTTAAGGCAGCAGAAAGAAACTTTGACATTACAAAATCTTCGCTTTGCTTTGGCCCATAGGTATTGAAAAAACGGAAAATGGTAAACTCTAAACCAAACTCCTGAAAGTATGATCTAAGATAGGCTTCTCCAACATTTTTTACAATAGCATATGGCAAACGTGAATTAAGAGGTGTGGTATGTTCATTCTGTGGAAACTCAACTGGCTCACCATAAACTTCGGAACTAGAAGAATAATAGACACGCTTGACACCGGTATTTTTACTCAGAGAAAGAATATTGCGAATTCCATTCAAATCGTTTAGGACCATTACTGGATTTGCAATTGTTCGCTTTACGCCAACTACCGCTGCATAATGAAAAACATAGTCGAAGCGGAAAGTGTGAAAAATAGAAGAGATTTCTGTAAAATCATTTACATCGGCTTTGATAAAGCGGACATTATTATAAATGGAAACAGGCAATTTATGCTCTGACCCCGTTAGTAAATTATCAACAATAACAACAGAATTCTCGGGATTGTCGGCCAACTTTTGGGCAAGACAACTCGCAACAAACCCTGCACCTCCGGTAACTAATATTCTTCTCTGCATACTTTTTTTGCTTTTCAACTAAAATGCCCTCTATTGGAATGGTAAAGTCATCGCAAATTACAAAATTCAAATTAAATTCTAAATCAAATTTAGCAAATATTTGCCGTAACCACTTTTTACTAATGGCTCGGCTATTTTATTTAACTGATTCTTATTAATATACCCCATTCGAAAGGCGATCTCTTCTATACAGCCTATCTTTAATCCTTGACGTTCTTCAATTACTTGAACAAACTGTCCGGCTTGCATAAGTGATGTGAAAGTACCCGTATCCAACCAAGCTGTACCCTTGTCTAGGATTCCCACTTTCAATCGGCCTGCCTCTAAATAGGCTTTATTTACATCTGTAATTTCATATTCTCCACGAGGTGATGGTTTCAGACTTTTAGCAATTTTAATTACCTCATTGTCGTAGAAGTATAAACCAGGTACTGCATAATTTGATTTAGGATTTGCCGGTTTTTCTTCAATGCTGATAGCATTATTATCGGCATCAAATTCCACTACTCCATATCGCTCTGGATCAGAAACGTGATAAGCGAAAACAACACCTCCATCGGGATTATTATTACTATGTAACAACTGTTGAAGTCCTGTTCCATAGAAAATATTGTCACCAAGAATTAGGGCTACTTTATCATCGCCAATAAACTCCTCTCCTATTACAAATGCTTGTGCTAGGCCGTTAGGAACCTCCTGAATAGCATATTGAAAGTCGCATCCTAAATCTTTCCCATCACCTAATAGTTTTTGAAACATAGGCTGATCATGTGGAGTGGTAATTATTAGAATTTCATTTATTCCCGCCATCATTAAAATGCTTAGTGGGTAATAAATCATGGGCTTATCGTATACAGGCATTAGTTGCTTACTAACAGCAAGCGTAAGAGGATGAAGTCGTGTACCGGAACCTCCGGCTAAAATAATTCCTTTCATAATTTAAGCTAAATCATTTTTTTGAATTTCCAATTCATCATGGTCAATATCATCATCTTCGCCATCTATTTCAAATAATGGCTCTGATAAAAACGCTTTGGTTGTTAATCTTCTTTCTAGGCTAACTAAAAATGCAGGCAGCAAAATCAGGTTCGAAATCATGGCCATGAGCAACGTAGTACTTAAAAGCTTTCCTAACGCTGCCGTACCTCCGAAGCCTGAGGCTGAGAAAATAAAAAATCCGAAGAATAAAATTACTGCCGTATAAATCATACTAAGACCCGATTCGAAAATAGTATCTGTAACTGCTTTTGAAATCGATTTGATTTTACTGTTACGCATTTCATGACGGTATTTTGTCAAGAAATAAATTGTTTGATCTGAAGCGATACCAAATGCAATACTGAATATTAAAATAGTTGATGGCTTTAAAGCAATATGAAAAAAGCCCATCAATCCTGCAGTAATTATTAGTGGAATTAAGCTTGGCAAAATCGAAATCAAAATCATGCGGAATGACATAAAAAGGGTAATCATAATTATAGATATCAAGAAAATCGCGAGTAGAATACTTTCAACTAAATTCTCGAATAAATATTTATTCCCTTTTAGGAAGATTAAACTATTACCCGTAATTTTTGTATTGTATTCTTCACTAGGGAAAATAGAATCTACTTTAGGTCGGATATGAGCGAGCAGGACATCCATTTTTTTGGATCCGATATCAGACATCTGAACACTAATCCTCGTCTCTGTTTTATTGCTATCTAGAAAGCTCTTGAACATAGCAGATTTTCCTTTCTGATCACCCATGTAAGAAGACATTTCTGCTAATTGCATTGAGCCTGGCAGAATGTAATATTTCTTTTCACCACCTTGATAAGACTGATAAGAATATTTGATTCCATCAACAACAGAAATAGGTTTCGAAAGCTCTGGCATCTTGGCTAATTCTTTCTCGAGGCGATTTATTTTTTGAAGCGTTTTAGGCTCAAGAATGTTTGAACTATCTTTTAGTGAAACACTAAACTCAAGTGGAAGTACTCCTTTGAAATTACTTTCAAAGAATTTCATATCGACATATACTGGATCATTCTTAGGAAGATCATCAACTACATATCCAACATTATCGAGTTTTGTCATACCATAGAGCGAAATAATAGTAATTACTATTACCACTGCATAAACCTTTTTGGTATGAAAACGCACCCAAGAATTTACATAGGTCAATAACTTCTGCATACGAGGCGCCTCCAAATGCTTCACATGCTTTACATCTGGGGGTGATAAAAAGCTAAATACAATTGGAATTAGAATGAGTGAAATCAACCAGGTTGACATTACATTCGCCGCAGCTACCAATCCGAATTCCATTAATAAACGACTTTCTGTAAAATACAAAACGAAGAAACCGATTGCTGTAGTTACGTTAGCAAGGAAAGTTGTAAGTCCGATACGCTGCACCATACGCGACAATGCAACTCCCTGTGAATTATGACGGGCATATTCTGTTTGATACTTATTCAATAATAAGATACTATTTGGTATGCCTATCACTATAATTAACGGTGGAATTAATCCGCTTAATATGGTGATTTTATAACCTAATAATGCAATTGTTCCTAGCGACCAGATTACTCCAACAGCAACAACAATCAATGAAAAGAAAACAACTTGAAAAGAACGGAAGAAAACGAAAAGCACCAATGCAGTAACAAGCACTGCAAGTATCATAAACAATTTCATTTCCTGAACTACTTTCGATGTAATTTCAGTTCTGATATACGGCATACCACTTAAATGAACGTCAACTCCATTTACTTTGGAAAACTCCATTGCCTTAGCCTTAATATTTCGAACAATTTCAATTCGGTTTTTAGTATTCAATTTAACCTTATCGAACGTGATGGCCATCAATGAAGCATGCGATTCTTTATTCAGAATAAATCCATCATAAAAAGGCAAATCGGAAATTACATTTTGAATGCTATCTAATTCTAATTGATTAGCCGCAGGATCATCCTTCAATAACTTCATTTCAAACTTCTGCAATGAATCGTTACGTTGTAAACAGTATAATCGTGCTGTTGAAACAACAGCTTCAATACCATCTAGCTTACGAATATCTTCTCCAAGCTTCCACCATGCATTATATTTATTCAATTGCTGCATAGATGAATCCTGAATACCAATAAACATTACAGAACCATCCTCACCAAACTTCTCTTTAAATTGTTGATAGGCCTGATAATCGGGGTCTGATGCTGGTAGGATTTTAGCAAACTCATACGATAACTGAATATGCGTTGCTTGCCAGCCCATGAAAGCTGTAATGATAAAAATGATAATTAATAACAAATATCGATTACGGAGAATCAGCTTTGCCAGGCGTTTAAACATATGGGTAAAAATAGTAATTTTAAGAGAGTTAAGGCATTTTGAAATAAGTTTTAAAAACTTGCTTTTCAGAACAATAAAACATACTAGAACTAAAAGCCGAATAAACTACCTTTGCCACGACAACATGAACAGGAATTTTAGAGACGGAATTAATTTTATCAGCAAGTTTAGCATTAAGCGAGCATGGAATGCTATGATGGTGTTATCGTCCTTTTATTATTCCAGATGGTCCAAGAGTACGGTTAACTGGGGATATCCTGTAGCGTTATCATTTGAACCTACTACATCCTGCAATTTAAGATGCCCTGAATGTCCTAGTGGATTACGCTCATTTACGCGCCCAACAGGAATGCTCGAAAGTGATTTTTTCAGAAAGGTGATTGATGAAACGAGTAGCCATCTTTGGTATTTAATCTTCTATTTTCAAGGAGAACCTTATCTACATCCTGAATTTACGGAGCTTGTTAAATACGCTTCTAGCAAAAAGATTTATACTGCAACTTCAACTAATGCTCACTACCTAACGGATGCGAATGCACGAAAAACGGTTGAGTCGGGATTAGACCGATTAATTATTTCGATTGATGGTAGTACACAAGATGTATATCAGCAATATCGTATTGGAGGGAAACTAGAAAAAGTATTAGAGGGAACAAAGAATATTGTTAAGTGGAAGAAAGAATTAAAATCAAAAACTCCACATATTATCTTTCAGTTTTTAGTCGTGAAACCAAACGAACATCAGATGAAAGAAGTTATTCAACTAGCCAACGAACTGGGTGTTGATGAAGTAGCATTTAAGACAGCACAGGTTTATGAATATGAAAACGGAAATCCATTAATTCCAGATAACGCAGACTATTCACGCTATCGAAAAAAAGAGGATGGCACTTACGAAATCAAAAATCAATTATTAAATCAGTGCTGGAAAATGTGGCATTCGTGCGTAATCACTTGGGATGGAAGTGTTGTACCTTGTTGTTTTGACAAAGACGCATCACATCCGATGGGAAGCTTACAAGAAAATACATTTAAAGAAGTTTGGAATAGTACTAATTACCGCAATTTCAGAGGTAAATTATTGCAATCACGGAATCAAATAGACATCTGTAAAAACTGTACAGAAGGAACTAAAGTTTGGGGTTAACAGACTTGATTACTTACCTGATCGATGTGCTTTTGCATCCATCATTAACTCTTCAATCTCTTCAACTTCCAACGGAATATTAGCCATTAAATCAACAGGCTCTTTTGAAGTAATTAAAATGTCATTTTCAAGACGAATACCTAAACCTTCTTCTGGAATATAGATGCCTGGCTCGCAAGTAAACACCATCCCTGCTTTCATTGGCTCATAGCGATTACCAATATCATGCACATCCAATCCTAGAAAATGAGAAGTGCCATGCATAAAGTACTTTTTATAGAGTGGCATATCAGGATTTTGCTTCTTAACCTCATCACGATTTAAGAGACCTAAACCGATTAATTCCTCCTCCATGATTTTACCGACCTCCACATGATATTTCTCGATAGTATTACCAGGAACCAGCATAGCTGTTGCTTGCTTCATCACACGCAAAACAGCATTATACACATCACGTTGACGTTCTGTAAATTGTCCGCTTACAGGAATACTACGAGATAAATCAGCAGCATAATTTCCATATTCAGCACCAAAATCTAGTAGGATGACATCCCCGTCTTTACACTCCTGATTATTATCGATGTAATGTAAAACATTCGCATTTGGACCAGAAGCAATAATTGGGGTATATGCATGTCCGGTAGCACGCTTACGGATAAACTCATGTGTAATTTCAGCTTCAATTTCGTACTCCATTACACCAGGTTTAACAAAACGTAAAACACGACGAAATGCTTTCTCTGTAATATCGATTGCACGTTGCATAACCTGAATTTCGAAATCGCTTTTAATTGCGCGAAGCTGTGCCATGATTGGACCTGAACGATGGAAGAAATGAGCAGGATATTTTGCTTTCATTTCATTGGAGAAACGTAGCTCTTTATAAGGAACTTCACTCGAAAAACGATCATTTTCATTCAAGTTAACATACACATTCATGCAATGATTCATGAGCATTGGGATAACAGAAGGAATATCTTCTGTCCACATAATTGTTTGAATCCCTGAAGCTGCTCTAGCCTCCTCTTTTGTGTACTTATGTCCTTCCCAAACAGCGATATGCTCATTGGTTTTACGTAGGAATAAAATCTCGCGGTATTTAGGAAGTGGTGCATCTGGGAATATAACTAATAGTGTTTGCTCCTGATCAATACCAGTTAAGTAAAACAAGTCGGGGTGTTGATGAAAAGGATAGTTCTGATCTGCTGATCGAGGCATTTCATCATTTGCATTAAAAAAAGCAATTGATTTTGGTAGCAAATGCGCCTTATAACGCTCACGGTTTTCGATGAATAACTTATTGTCGATTGGCAGATATCTCATGATTAAACGATTTAGTATTTATCTCACGAAACTACAAAAAGAGAGATTAAAAGCCTGTTTAAAGAATAAAAAATTAGCTTGAACCCTGTTTTTCGCTTGATTTTTATCGACATTCAAAACCTAAAATGTGCATTAAGTGTTCTATGTCATTGAAATAATAGCATTTAGGCGATAGGTAAGAAAGCTTCTAAATTCTTATCGAATTACTTGTTGCTTGCCTTGCGAAAGTTAAATTTGTGGTCTTGTAAAAAATCCAAAAAAACAGATATAAATTCATTATGAGCAAATTCTTCGAATTTCTGAATTCATCGGTAGGGCGTAAATGGTTAATGGCCTTGACTGGTTTATTCTTGTGTTTGTTTGTTGTCGTGCATATGTCGGGCAACTTACAACTATTTAAAAACGACCAAGGGAAAGCGTTTAACCAATATGCGGTATTCATGACCACCTTCCCTCCTATTAAAGCGGTATCCTACTTTAACTACTTTTTCATTTTATTACATGCTGCTAACGGATTCTATTTAGTTTTAAGAAACCGCAAAGCACGTCCTATAAAATATGAAGGAAAAAAAGCGGGTGGAGAAACAACATGGTCGTCAAAGAACATGGGACTTTTAGGTTCTATCCTATTAATATTTATTGTTATTCACATGGGACATTTCTGGAGAGAGTTTCATTTTGAGCCGATGCAAGTTAAACAATATGTAACGGACATGACTACTGACAGCTTAGTTGATGTTAAACCATTTCCTGTAGAAGAATTTAAAAAACCAATTCATTTAACTTCTCAGCAATACGAAATTTTAATTGTAAAGGATTTATATGCAGAAGTAGAATCAGCATTTAAGAATCCTTGGTATGTTGCGTTTTACGTAATTGCAATGATTGCATTATCGTATCACTTAGTACATGGATTCCAGAGTGCATTTCAAACAATGGGCATTCGCAGAAAGAACTACGAAAAAATCATCAAAAGCATAGGAACTATTTTCTTTGCGATTATCATCCCTGCTTTATTTGCAGCAATGCCACTTTATTTCTTATTCATTAAACACTAAACAGAAAGTCCAATATGAGTTTAGATTCAAAAACACCAGCAGGCCCATTATCAGAAAAATGGGATAGCCATAAATTCAATTTAAAATTAGTTAACCCGGCTAACAAACGTCGTTATGATGTTATCATCGTTGGAACTGGATTAGCGGGTGCATCGGCGGCTGCCTCTTTAGCAGAGCTTGGATATAATGTAAAAACTTTTTGCTTTCAGGATAGTCCACGTCGTGCGCATAGTATCGCTGCACAAGGTGGAGTTAACGCTGCGAAAAACTATCGTAATGATGGAGATAGTATCTATCGTTTATTTTATGATACTATTAAAGGTGGAGATTACAGAGCGAGAGAAGCGAATGTACATCGTTTAGCACAAGTGAGTGTAAACATCATCGATCAGTGCGTTGCGCAAGGTGTACCTTTTGCACGTGAGTACGGTGGATTATTAGACAATCGTTCATTTGGTGGTGCTCAGGTGTCAAGAACTTTTTATGCGAAAGGTCAGACAGGACAACAGTTATTACTAGGTGCATACAGTGCAATGAATCGCATGGTTGGAACAGGCCAGATTAAAAGCTACACTCGTCATGAGATGTTAGAATTAGTAATGGTTGATGGACAAGCGCGCGGAATTATTGCAAGAGATATGGTTACCGGTGAGATTGAAAGACACAGTGCACACGCGGTTGTGTTATGTACTGGCGGATACGGTAACGTGTTTTATTTAACGACATACGCAAGAGGTTCTAATGCAACAGCAATCTGGAGAGCTCATAAGAAAGGTGCTTACTTCGGCAATCCTTGCTTTACACAGATCCATCCTACTTGTATTCCAGTATCGGGTGATCATCAATCGAAATTAACATTGATGTCGGAGTCGTTAAGAAATGACGGACGTATCTGGGTACCTAAACAAAAAGGAGATCCGAGAAAGCCAGAAGATATTCCAGAAGATGAAAGAGATTATTACTTAGAGAGAAGATACCCTTCCTTCGGTAACTTAGTACCACGTGATATTGCTTCGCGTGCTGCAAAAGATATGTGTGATAATGGATTTGGAGTTGGCAATACAGGATTAGCTGTTTACCTTGACTTTAGCGATGCTATCAATCGTTTAGGAGAGAAAGCTGTTGAATCTAAATATGGTAACCTGTTCGATATGTACAAACAAATCACAGGAGATAATCCGTATAAAACACCAATGATGATTTATCCAGCGGTTCACTATACAATGGGTGGATTATGGGTAGATTATAACTTGATGACAACCATTCCTGGTTTATATGCGTGTGGCGAGGCGAACTTTAGTGATCATGGTGCAAACCGTTTAGGTGCTTCTGCATTGATGCAAGGATTAGCGGATGGATACTTCGTATTACCTTATACTATTGGCGATTATTTAGCAGGTGTAGAGCGTAAGCCTATCGCTAATGATACTCCTGAGTTTATGGAAGCAGAAGCGAAAGTAAAAGACCGTTTAGGAAAATTGTTGTCGATTAAAGGAAGCAAAACGGTTCATGATTTTCATCGTGAATTAGGCTTGATTATGTGGAACCATTGCGGTATGGCGCGTAACGAACAAGGCTTGAAAGAAGGTATTAATAAAATCAAAGCATTGAAAGAAGACTTCTGGACTAATTTATTAGTTCCTGGTGAAGCTTTAGAATTAAATCAGAATTTAGAAAAAGCAGGTCGTGTTGCTGATTTAATTGAGCTTGGTGAATTGATGATGGTAGATGCGTTAGACCGTAATGAAAGCTGTGGTGGTCACTTCCGTGAAGAATACCAGACACCTGAAGGAGAAGCATTACGTGACGATGAAAACTACGCATACGTTGCGGCCTGGGAATACAAAGGCGAAGGACAAGCACATGAACTACATAAAGAAGAATTGAAATACGAGAATGTTAAACTTTCACAACGTTCTTACAAATAACATTTAACCCACCAAATAAAAAATAGCTATCATCATGAGTGGAAATATGAATTTAACATTGAAAGTTTGGAGACAAAAAGACACAAAGTCATCTGGACGATTTGAAACATATCCTGCAAAAGGCGTATCTCCTGATATGTCGTTTTTAGAGATGTTGGATGTTGTGAACGAAGACTTAATCAAAGGCGGAAAAGAGCCAATTGCATTTGATCACGATTGCCGCGAAGGTATCTGTGGTATGTGCAGTATGTATATTAACGGTCGCGCACATGGGCCAAACAAGGGAGTAACTACTTGTCAGTTGCACATGCGTAGCTTTAAAGATGGCGATACGGTTATTATTGAACCATGGAGAGCAGCTGCATTCCCTGTGTTAAGAGATTTAGTTGTTGACAGAAGAGCATTTGATAAAATTCAGCAGGCAGGAGGATTTATCAGTGTGAATACAGGATCGGCTCCTGATGCGAATAGCATTCCTGTTCCAAAAGCCAACGCTGACGAAGCATTTAACTCTGCAGCTTGTATTGGCTGTGGTGCTTGTGTAGCTGCTTGTACGAATTCATCAGCTATGTTATTCTTATCAGCGAAAGTATCTCAATATGCTTTATTACCGCAAGGAAGAGTGGAAGCAAAACAGCGTGTAGTAAATATGTTAAAGATTCACGATGAGGCTGGATTTGGTGCTTGTACCAATACAGAAGCATGCGAAGCGGAATGTCCGAAAGGAATTTCCGTAAGCAATATTGCACGATTAAACAGAGAGTATTTCTCTTCGATGATTTCAGGAGAATAATTTCAAAAAATATCAATCCTATTTTAAACCCTTCTAAAAAACATTAGAGGGGTTTTTTATTTGGTGGTGGAGGTTGTATATTTGTAAATAATGAAACGAATTCTATTTATTCTTTCTTTCCTTTTTATTGGCGCGTTAAAATCAAACGCACAAACACCTGGTATATGCAAGGATTCATTACGTCAACCACAACCAACCTATTCTTGCCCTGCTGAATACAGACCTGTTTGTGGATGTGATGGAGAGACATACCGAAATGAATGCAATGCCTATTACAGAGCAGGATTAAATTTCTATTCAGATGGAAGTTGCAGATCCTTTGATTTTGATATTACTCCCAATGCAGTTACTTATCTATTGAATTTACAGATATATAAAAAAACGCGTGGCAATATTTTAATTACTGTTTTTAATACGTTAGGATATCGCGAATTCGAATATCAGATTTTTGTTCCTGATGCTGCGAGTGTTGGAGGTGCTTATCCTTTTCCGTTAGATTTGAACTATTTAGGAAATGGCGTTTTTCTTTTACAAGTTATATCTGATGGAGAACAGCTCGTAAAGAAATTTTATAAATACAGAACAGATTAGTTCTTTACTACAGATTTTATTTTCTCAATATAGCCACGTAAGATCACTTCCTTATTATAATCACGTTTAACCATATTGATTAAATCATGGTTTGGTGTTAAATTACGATTAGTTACAATTTGTTTTGCTTTTTCAAAAGCGTTTAACACTTCCTCATTTGTTTTAGCTTGATGAGAATAAGCATAGGGAGATGTCATAATTACTTCACAGCCAAAACTCATTGCTTCAATAACAGAAACAGGAAATCCTTCATGCGCTGCTAGTCGAAAAAATATTGGCGTTTCACGCAAATGTTTCTGAAAAACATCTGACGGAACCCAACCAAACGATATTACATTAGAGGGTAATTGCACATCTGGATTTACAACTCCGAACAATTTAAATTCGATAGTAGGATTATTCTCTGCAACTGCTTTAAACTGATGAATACCATAAAATGCTTGTCGGTTATCAGCGATATATGTCATACCCGACAAACCATTATAGTTAACTACTGTTTTTTTTTCATCAGCAAACTTAAATGGCACCTGTTGAGGTTTACAATTAATTGATGTTACTTCATCAAACAACCATGGCGAATCAACAAAGTGAAAAGCATGATCGATATAATCACGTTTTATAGTTCCGTTTTTATATCGCTCCATTGCAAGCAAGGAATCTGTCCCTTGCCATTGCATAATTAATTTCTTATTTAGCTTTAACACTGCGTTCAACGAACCGCTATTGTCCGTTACCCCATTCATCGAGATAACAACATCAGCAAAAGGCAATAATGCTAAAAATTTCAGCTGTTGAAATTTTGAATTATAGGTATCGCAAAAAATAAATTTAGAGGTAGCATCAAATGTATTTAAATCATCTGCAAGTCGTTTGCTGAACAAAGGCAATCCATTTATTAGTATGAGCATGATAATAACTAGTGTAAATGAAACCTTTTTATATTGGATTAAAGTTAAGCGTTTGTAAACGGATATAAGTACTTAATAACCGACTAATGATTTTGTATTCGCTAATTTTGCGTATGGGGCGGAGGAGTGGTGGCCCCCTTTGATACTTAGGAAAAAGGACTTACCACTTTTGACTTTTTAAATCAATATTTCAATTTAAATAGACAATATACTTTCCTAAATAGCAAATTATCAAATTAATCGGCAAATTATTCCTTAACCAATTTTATTGCTCCAACAGAACCATCAACAAGATTTAAATAATAAACCCCTTTCGGAAATTCTGTTAAGTCAACTTTAAAGTCATTACTATTAATCACTCCTTCACTCATTCTTTTCCCTTCTACGTTCGTAATGACATACTTCTTATCAATTCCAAAATTTAATTGAATTGACACAGCATCTTTAGTTGGATTCGGAAAAACAACGGCCTGTTTTTTTTCCTGATCATTGATACTAGTTGTAGTTTGTGAATTAAACAACGCGGTTACTTCTGCTTGTGTTAACGAACGATTCCAGATGCCAATATCATCAAATACACCAGCATAATAATTTCCACTTGGACCTCTGCCTAACCATAATGGTTGATTTACGCCTGTTGATCCTGTTCCCGTAAAATTAGTGCTGTCCATTAAAACACCATCGCGATATAATTTCATTTTGGTATTAGAGTACGTTCCTACTAAATGCATCCAGGCACCAATTGTATCAGGACAATTTAACCATGTCCATGGCGACTGTTGTTTACATGTACCAAACTGAACGCCGGTTCCGCCTTGAATATTTGAAATAAAATTTCCTGAATTTAGATTACCTGACATTATAACAACCCCAGATGATGGCTGTACACTTTTCTTCACCCAAACAGAATAAGTAAATGCACCAGACTGCGAAAATGTAAATGTTGGATTAGCCAGTTGCATCCATTGGGTTCCTAAACCATCCACAAACGCTGCTGCATTTACATTTCCAAAGCGATCAGGAACGAACGTAGCTCCATAATTCGCCAATGTATTAAGTGAAGCGTTATTTGCATTTGCCCCATTATTATTGAAGTTATACCAAGCAAGCAATCCTGTAGTTGGGACATACGAAGGCACCTGTGCAAATAGAACATTCGTTGCTAATAGTACAATAAGCGTGAGTAGTTGTTTTTTCATATCAAAAGATTTAAGATTATAAAAATAAAAATTATTTTATTATGACTACTAATTAGCCTCAAGAATTAAAGTAACCCATGCTTAAACCGAAAAGTAGCTAAGCATGATTTCTCATTTCTATTTATCAATTAGTATATCATATTTGGCTAACAAACCCACAACACCCTCAATAGAAAACTTTGCCTTCTTTATGCGATTAATTTCTGGATCTATAATAAAATTAAAAGATGTCCTTAAGTCTACTTTTTCAAGATTTGTACGTTCAAATACAGCCTGTGCTAGATTACAATTCTCAAATATTGCAGCCGTTAAATCAGCCTCTGCAAAATCAGTATCTTGTAGTTGAGAGTTCTTGAAATTTGTTTTTGAAATAATTGTTTTATAGAACGAAGAATGATTCAGCTGGCAATTATCAAACGAAAATGAAAGTCCGAACTCGTTGCAAGTATCGAATCGAAGTCCGAGCATTTTACAGTTCTTAAATTGTACATCCCTAAAAGCAGTCTTATTTAATTTTGTCAAACTAAAATCGCACATATCAAAAATACAGTCGACAAAACTATAATGAGAGAAATCGTTATTGGCAAAATCACAGTTATTAAAAGTGCAATTATCGTATTCGCCCTTTGCTAATACATCAATTTTGTCAAAGACTTTATCCTGTACAAAAATCTGATTCATAAATTTAAGTGATTTTTATTCGTGTTATACTAATCTCAAGTCCAGCAACAAATTATTGTAATACTTCCCCTCCTACTGCACTAACGTATCTTCTTAGCTCCTCGAAATATTCATTAAACTCTTGTTCAAAGTCGCTATAATACCTATCCAAATAAATAGCAGCTTCCTCCATACGTGATTCAAACTTTGTTCTCTTCGACATTCCAGTTAGCGTTTTATTTATCCCTGCTATCGTTTTGTAATTCAGTAACCAGTTCTGAGGAATCATATACTCAATCATCTGCTGCGTGCGCAATGGTAATCGGTGTTGATTATCTTTTAATAGCGCATAAAAATTATTTGCATAAACCGACAACTCTTCATGATGATATTGTTCCCATTTAATAGCTAAATAATGATCGTAAAAAACATCAACTATTACTGGCGAATATTTCCCAAACTCACTACGCAACCTGATTTTACTTTGCTCAACTATTTTATGAGCGTCAGTAAACTCATCAATCATCCGATGTAGTTTAATTCCCTTTACAACTTCCTTATCAAACAATTCTATTTGCCTTCCCTTTACATGATCGGCAATAAAATTTCCAATCATTAATTCATGATTGTTCCCACTTAAGTAAAGATGCGCTAAGTAGTTCATGCGTTAAAAAAAGCCCCGAGTTTACCTCAGGGCTTTCGATTCTTATTATTAAGCTTCTACCTCTTCGTATGAACTTACATCAGGACAAGTACAAACCAAATTACGATCTCCATATGCATTGTCAACACGCTTTACAGTAGGCCAGAACTTATTATCCGATAACCAAGATGCTGGATAAGCAGCTTGCTTTCTAGTGTAAGGATAACTCCAATTGTCAGAAGTTAATTCTTCAGCTGTATGTGGTGCATTTACTAATACGTTATTATGCTTATCGCCTTCTCCATTTTCAAGAGCACGAATTTCTTCACGAATAGAAATCATCGCATCGCAGAAACGATCTAGCTCAGCCTTTGACTCACTCTCCGTCGGCTCCACCATTAATGTTCCTGCTACAGGGAATGCCACCGTTGGAGCATGAAATCCATAATCCATTAAACGTTTTGCAATATCTCCAGCTTCAATTCCTGCCGATTGCTTAAATGCTCTGCAATCTAATATCATTTCGTGAGCACAATGTCCGTGAGCACCTTTATACAAAATCGGATAATGACCTTCTAAACGCACCTTCATATAATTTGCATTCAGAATAGCATATTTAGTCGCATCGGTAACACCTTTGCTTCCTAACATTTTAATGTAACCGTAGCTGATTAATAAAATCAATGCACTACCCCAAGGAGCTGCACTAACTGCTGTGCCTATACGCTCTTTACTAATATTGATTACCGCATGGTTTGAAAGGTAAGGTGCTAAGTGACTTCTTACTCCAATAGGTCCCATTCCAGGACCACCACCACCGTGAGGAATCGCAAACGTTTTATGTAAGTTCAAGTGACAAACATCTGCGCCAATCATTCCAGGACTTGTTAATCCTACTTGCGCATTCATGTTTGCACCATCCATGTAAACTTGTCCGCCGTTATCATGAATAATTTGTGTCAACTCACGAATGCCTTCTTCATAAACACCATGTGTACTTGGATAAGTAACCATCACAGCAGCTAAATTATCTTTATGCTTCTCTGCTTTTTCTTTCAGATCTGCTATATCAACGTTACCGTTTTCGTCGCACTTAGTTACAACCACATTCCAACCAGCCATTACTGCTGAAGCAGGATTAGTACCATGCGCACTCTGAGGAATCAACACAATATTACGATGTCCTTCGCCCTTCGCTTGTAAATATCCACGAATAGCCATAAGTCCTGCATACTCGCCTTGCGCACCTGAATTTGGCTGCAAAGAGATAGCATCAAAGCCAGTTACATCACATAAGTAATTTTCAAGTTCCTTAATTATTTGCTGATAACCTTGTGTTTGATCTAATGGAGCAAAAGGATGAATGCTATTCCATAGAGGCCAGCTTAACGGCATCATTTCACTCGTAGCATTTAGTTTCATTGTACATGAACCTAAAGCAATCATCGAATGATTCAACGCTAAATCTTTATTCTCTAAATGTTTTATGTAGCGCAACATATCTGTTTCGCTTCTGTACTTATTGAAAACGATGTTTGTTAAGAAAGTAGATTTTCTAGCTAACGAATAATCGCTATTGATTACATGATTGTTTACTAACTCAAACTCAGCATCACTTCCATTCGCATTTGCAAATACAGCTAGAATATCTTTTAAATCATTAGTTGAAGTAGTTTCATCAACAGAAATTACCACTGCATCATCTTCATATCTGAAATTAATTCCTTTAGCCAGCGCATTTGCCTTTATCGTAGCTGCCATACCGTTAGCTGCAATGCTAATCGTATCGAAATAAGATGCATGCACTATTTCATATCCAGCATTTTTAAGCGCATTAGCCAAGCTACATGCCTTTTGATGCACTGAAGCTGCAATCGACTTAATTCCTTCTGAACCATGATAAACAACATACATCGATGCCATTACTGCTAATAAAACCTGAGCAGTACAAATATTTGATGTAGCCTTGTCACGTTTGATATGTTGCTCACGTGTTTGTAAAGCCATACGTAAGGCAGGCTTACCTGAAGAGTCCATACTCAAACCAATAATACGACCTGGAATATCACGCTTATAATCTTCTTTAGTTGCAAAGAATGCAGCATGAGGACCACCATATCCCATTGGAACACCGAAACGCTGAGAGTTACCAACAACAACATCCGCACCCCACTCACCTGGAGGCGTTAACATTACCAACGATAAAATATCTGCTGCTACAACTACACGAATATCTTTCGTTTTGCATTTAGCTGTAAATCCGCTATAGTCATTTACCACTCCACTCTTTCCTGGATATTGTAAAATCACTCCGTAGAAATCATCATCAAAATTAAATGAAGCAAAATCTCCGATTTCCAATTCAATTCCTAAAGGCTCCGCACGTGTTTTTAATACATCTATTGTTTGAGGAAAAACTTCATCTGATACAAAAAACTTCACTGCATTATTTTTAAC
Organism: Bacteroidota bacterium; assembly: GCA_046052065.1. Classification (GTDB taxonomy): domain Bacteria; phylum Bacteroidota; class Bacteroidia; order AKYH767-A; family OLB10; genus CAINEC01. Next base: position 18,189 of record JBJOND010000018.1, read on the forward strand.
CTGCTCTTTGCCTCTAGTATGAAACAACATAGTCATACCTTCAGCAGCAGCAGTAGCTTCATCTAATAGAGAAGCATTTGCCATTGGCAAGCCTGTTAAATCACACACAATAGTTTGATAATTCAACAACGCTTCTAAACGTCCTTGAGCAATCTCCGCCTGATAAGGAGTATAGGCAGTATACCAACCTGGATTTTCAAAAATATTTCTCAAAATAACCGGAGGGGTAATTGTTCCATAGTAACCTAAGCCAATATACGAACGAAACATTTTATTCTTAGCCGCCACCTTTCGTAGGTCATTAATATAGGTTGTCTCATCAACAGCCTCCCCAATTGATAAATCCTTCGACAAACGGATGTCGGAAGGTATTGTTTGATTAATCAATTCATCAATAGAAGAAACCCCTATCGATTTTAACATTTCTGCTGTTTCCTGCTGACCAGGTCCGATATGACGATCGGAAAATGAGTAAAGTGACATAGTGCTTAATTAAGATTGCAAATTTATAAAATGCATAGCTGAAATCTGATGTTTATTGGCTCGAAATTCAAAATATTTGAGATTTAAATGAGCTGATTTTCAGATATCAAAGGAATAACCCCAAATCCGCGTAAATTGTTTTGTGGTTTATTAAAAATACATAGCTGAAAACTTCTTAAAGATTGGTATTATTTACTCCAATCCTCGATATCAATTAATTAGTTTTGATTACTATGAAAAAGGTCCTTTATCCGCTTATTACTGTTTGCCTAATAGTAATCTTCTTCACCAGCAAGGCGAGCGCTCAACAAAAAATTACATTGCTAAATGGTAAAACGATCTACCCGACTTCCTATTCTATCGGAGAGATGTTTGTCAATTATAAACTAGAAGGCGACAATCATAAGAAGCTACGGTTGGTAGACAAGTTTGATGTTTTTTCAGTGACCGATTTAGAAAATAAGGAAGAAGTACTTTACAAACCCGCAGATAGCTTAGACTTTACAATTGAAGAAGCAAGAATTTATTTAGAAGGAGAAAGGGCCGCATCAAAGCACTACGACAAATCGGGATCAAGCATTTCTTCAATATACGTTGGAGCAGCATCGGGAGTTCTAGGTTTTTATTCTATCCCCGTACCTTTTCTTTACAGTATGGTAATAGGTCGTAAAAACCCAAAGCATCTCCCAAGTGAATTCAAAAATTATGAGAATAACGAAGCATTTCGAATAGGATTTAATCGAGAAGCAAGAAATATTAAAATTAAACAAAGTATCAAATTTGGATATGTAAGTTTAGGAATTAGCCTAACTATGCTTGTATTTTTGACTAAGTAAATCTTTGATTATTCTAACAAGATCGTTTCATCACTTAGCGCTTGCCGTTACCGCACTTCTATTCTTTTTAGCTTCCATAAATATTAGTTTATCTGCAAAAACCCTTGCATTATCACTGGCTGTTTTCACTGGCACTTTTTTCATTTACCGCTTATCCGTTTGGGTTCCGGTGTTAAGTTGGTCACTTCGGCTTATCGATTTTAATTCTAAACCAAACACCATAGAATTAGTTACCCTCCCTTTAATAATTCTCAGCACTTTTTACTTTTTAAATTTTAGAGAGACAACTTTGTTAATCTACTGGGGACTATTCTCCACTTGTTACTTCTTGAATATAAAATTGGGGGCGTTTCATTTCAAAGGACTTCGAAGTGTTCCATTGATAAAAACAATTCATTTATCGCTTTTATGGACCATCATCGGATTTATTTTCAAACAGGAGATTGCGACTAATAGTGTACATATATCTGAATTCATTATTCGCTTTGTCATTCTATTTATAATTTGTCTTGGGGTTGACTTACGCGACATTACTAAAGATAAAAAGTCAGCTACAAGAACATTAGCAACTCTCCTAGGTTTTTACAAGCTAAAACAACTTATGCTTATTACTAATCTAGCTTTAATCTGTTTTCTTATTTTAAACGCTCCTGATTTAACACTTGAACTATTAATCGCCTCGATGCTTTTTATTGGAATTAGCTACCTCAAAATAAATAGCAAACCAATAACGTTTACTATTTTAATGGATGGAACATTAATGCTCTATTCCTTTTTAGCTTTTATGACGCAACTTACACGTTTCTGATTTAAATTTGCAAGATGAATATCAAATCTGGATTAGCCTTTTTATTTATTTGCATTGCGAGTTTGCAAATTGGCTATACGGCAGATTATCCGAACCCCATTTTTGGAAATAACAAAGACAAGAAGAAAGTAAAGCCCTTTTTTCAATTTGATAGTTACTATTCATTTATTGGGAATGAAAGGGCCGATGTATTTGGATTTAAAGGTGGTGTTGAGTTAAATCAAAAATGGAGATTTGGCGCAGGTTATAACAAGATTAAGTCGGACATTATCGAATGGAAATTATTACCAGCGGAAGAACGTCCCTATTCACCTACAGGAAATATTGTAAAAAGTCAGCTTTACTTAAACTATTACCCTTTACTAGCCGAGTATGTTTTTTACAACAAAGATCCATGGCAGGTTTCTTTGCCTATTACTGTTGGATATGGAAATTCTTATTTTAGTTATTACGATAAGGATAATAATAAACGCAAAATATTTAATCGTTCAATTGTAATTACAGAAATAGGAGTAACAGGACAGCTAAAAGTTTTTAAGTGGATTGGCTTAGGTGCTGGTGTTGGTTATCGTTATTTACTATTAGACAACCCAGAAATAGAAACACAAGTCAGTTCACCTGTATACTCTGTACGAATTAAAATTTTCCCAGGTGCAATTATTAAAACATTCTTTCCCAACCTAAGTGGTGAATGGTGATTACACTCGCCAACTATTATTATCTTTGATACATGAATAATTTAAGCTTTGATGATATTTATATGGACCTTGCCAAAAACTTATCACGCAAATCACATTGTGTGAAAGCAAAGGTAGGGGCCGTAATTTCAAAAGATACTCGTATTGTTTCCCTTGGATATAATGGCCCGCCAGCAGGAACTCACAACTGTGATCAGGAGTGGCCAGTAGATGGATGTGCACGCGATAGAAAAGGGGGATGCTCGTTAGCGTTACATGCAGAAGCGAATGCCATCTTATATGCATCAAAGAATCAAATCACGATGGAAGGAGCTACGTTATATGTGACACTTTCGCCTTGTATTGCATGTGCAAAAATTATTTATACTACTGGAATTAAAAAAGTAATTTATTTGGATTCGTATGCTGCTTTTAAAGGAATTGATGTTGAAGAAGGCGTTGAATTTCTAAGGAGATTTGGCGTTTCTGTTGAACAGTATTCACAATTATAAAATGAACGATCAAAGTAATTCAAAATCGCGTTCGGTATTCTTTTTTGGAATAGCGCTCGCATTAGGTATTTATATTGGAGGAAAATTAAGTTCTTCTTCAGAATTAAGTTCTGAAAACAAAATGGAAGAAATACTTAATCATATCAATTCAAACTATGTTGATACTTTGAACTTAACAGAAGTTCAGGATAAAGCAATATCTTCTTTATTGAGTCAGCTTGATCCGCATTCTAGTTATATTCCAGCATCAGAAGTACAATCTGTAAATGATGATCTAGATGGCAACTTCGAAGGAATTGGAGTCGAATTCAGAATTTTAAATGATACAGTTACAGTAATGCATGTGATTGAAAATGGTCCGAGTGAAAAAGCAGGACTTCATGATGGAGATCGCATTATTAAAGTAAATGATAAAACAATCACAGGAATAAAAATTACCAATAGCGATGTAATGAAATTACTCAAAGGTGAAGGTGGTACAAAAGTAAACGTCACTGTTTATCGCAAAGCCATTGGAAAATCGTTGAGCTATAAAATTACAAGAGGTAAAATTCCCCTTTATAGCATAACAACTTCGTATATGTATGATCGTGAAATCGGTTATATTTTAATCGATCGTTTTGCAGCTACCACCTACGATGAATTTCATGAAGCAGCCGACAAGTTGTTAAAAGCAGGGATGAAGAAACTAATCATCGATGTTCGTAACAACCCTGGTGGTTATTTAGAAATGGCTGTTGATATGATTGACGAAATGTTAGGAGGCGAAAAATTAGTCGTGTATACAGAGGGTAATCATCGTCGTAAGCAAGAATACAAAACATCTAAACCTGGCATTTTAGAAGATGTGAAAATTGCTGTTTTAATAAATGAAAGTTCTGCTTCAGCATCAGAGATTTTAGCAGGCGCACTACAAGACTGGGACCGTGCGGATATCATCGGAAGAAGAAGCTATGGTAAGGGTTTAGTACAAGAACAAACTCCAATCAGTGATGGCTCAGCAGTTCGTTTAACTGTTGCGCGTTATTATATTCCTTCGGGAAGGTGTATTCAAAAACCATATATCATAGGGGATAAATCTTACTCTGATGATATGTACGAAAGAGAATTAAATGGAGAATTATTTTCGGCAGACAGCATAAAAATAAATAAGAAAAAACCATACAAAACAGCAAGTGGCCGACCAGTATATGGTGGAGGTGGAATTATTCCCGACTTCTTTGTTCCATTAGATACTAGTCATAACAGTATTTATTTGAATAAACTTTTTGCATTAAATATGTTTAGCGATTTTTGTTACGGCTATGCCGATGCTAATATTACAAAACTTAAATCTTATAAATCAGCTGCCGATTTTAATGCTCAATATAAAGTTGATGAAAAAACATTAAACGAATTCACACTGTTTGCAGGTAGTCATGGAGTACCCTTAGATCAAACAGGATACACTAAAAGCAAGCAAGAAATAATCAAGCAGATTAAAGCTACATTTGCGCGTATTGCATGGAACGACGAAGGATTGTATAGAGTAATAAATCAAAAGGACCCAACCTTCTTAAAAGCAATTTATTTGTTTCAATGAAATGGCTGAATAAAATAACATTCTCTCCATTACTATTTACGCTTTTAATTGCGCTAACAAGAATTCCTTTTTTATTTTTTGGTTACGGATCAGAAGAAGACGCATGGGCATTACCGTTAGTAGCTGAACGAATTGCTAATACTGGTATTTATGAAGTTTCAAGACTACCAGGACATCCTTTTCAGGAAATTATTTATACGCTCATCTGGAATGCTGGTCCTGTAGTTTACAATCTACTAACTTTAATTATAAGCAGCTTTGGTATTTACTATTTTATTAAAATAGTGCAATTTTTAAAACTAGAATGGAAGTGGGCCACATTAGGCCTTGCCTTCACTCCTATCTTTTATATCAACTGCACGAACAACATGGATTATGTTTGGGCGTGTAGTTTCATCATCCTATCGCTTTATTATTTACTGAATAATCGCTTGCTTTTAACAGGGTTATTCTTAGCATTAGCAATTGGATGCCGAATTACATCAGGCGCCGCTATCCTTCCTATTCTTGTTTATTTAGAAGCTAGGAATCAGAAACAATTTTTAAAGAGTGCATTTCAGATTTGCTTGTACACTGGTATTTTTTGTTTTATCATTTTTATTCCTGTATTAAAAGAATACGGACTTACCTTTTTCACTTACTATGAACATTTCCCTATTCCATCTTTTGCAAAAAACTTTTACAAAGGAAGCATTGGCGCATTTGGAATCACAGGATATTTAGCCGCTTTTCTATTAATAATATACTCCCTTAAGAAACTTATTCAACAACCTGATTTATTGAAGTCGCCAATAGTGCTTTTAACATTAACAGGAATAATCATTTTTAAAATTGCGTTTATTAGTCTCCCTCTGAAATCGGCCTTTATTATTCCTATTTTACCATATCTATTTTTGATGACGGCTATGTTATGCAATGAGTACATTCAAAAAACAGGAGCCTTACTTTTAATTTTTGCTTGTTTCTTTTTCGGAATCAATTTATCAGATCCATTAAGAGGTTCGAAAGAGAGTGCGTTAAGTTATACTTACAATGTAAGCAATCAGAAAGTTGTATTTGATGTATTCTCAGGAATTTTCACAGCAGATATTACCAAACGAATTAATCGCACCGAATTTTCAGAAAGTATTATAGAAAAAGCTTCACGGATAAATAGACCTACTTATATTATTGCAGGCTGGTATTTATCCGACATACTAGTATTACAAAAAGGAAAAGAGAATAAATTGGTAGAGTATTCGTATTATACTGATGAACAAAAACTCGATTCATTAAAATCGAATGGCATTAACTTATTTTACCTACCACAACAAAATGAGTTAAACGATTTACGATTCAAAAATACATTTACAGAAAAATACGCGAGTCCTTTTTAAGATAAGGCAACTTCATATTGCTGTACCTTTTCTCTCCATGATTCAGGAATAGCCACTGTTGAATTATTCAAGTAATTATAACAAACCTGCACCGACATTCCAGAAGCACAAACAATTATCTCATCTCCATTTTCAACCGTGATTGCGTATTCAACTTCATAACTTTTATTTCCCATTTTACTTACACGTGAATAGACAAAAACATTATCAGACAGTAAGATTGGACGATGGTAATTTATTTCGGTTTTAGCTAAAATAACTCCTTGCTCATTCCAGTTAACAACCTCATTTATTACATCACGGAAATAATGAATACGAGCTAGCTCAAAATAGGTAATATGATTTGCATTATTAACATGACCCATATGGTCAATATCTTTAAAACGAATTTGAATTGCTGATTTATGTTTAAATTTTGAAAGATCCATTATCGATTTTTATTTGATAACCGCAAATTTAATTTAAACCCATAAATGTTTATTATATTCGCTAAACTAATTATTACCTGATGAAAGCACTGAATTCTTTACTAGCAATTATTGTGATTTGCTGTCTGCTTACATCCTGTCAAACAACAATAGATGGCGAAGGAAAAATCAACTTGCACAATGCTAAAATTGAGAACTTCGAAAACATCTATTTAGAAATTCCCGCCCATGTGATTATAGAAGAAAATGATTCAATAACATGTACAATTGCTTGTCAGGATAATATTTTTAATGAAATTAATGTTCATTGCGAAAGCAAAAAATTAATTATTGAATCGAATCAAAAATTCAAAGTACAAAAACCAGTTGAAATTCGAATTACAGTGCCTACCGTAAATTATATTGATATCACCGGCAATGGCACTATAGAATATAATCCTACAAAATACCTGAAGAAACTTAAAGTTGAGTTAAAAGGGAAATCAAAGTTGATTTCAACAGTCAATGCAGGCGAAGTAAATATTGCAGTGATTGATAATGGTGATGCCATTCTAGCTGGGAAAGTTGAAACTTTAGAAGGAATGATTAATGGTTCAGGCGATATTAATGCGTATGATTTAGTCGCTGAAAAATGCAAATTAGAAATTAACGGATCAGGAAATGTAAGATGCAGTCCGAGTGCAATTTTAAAAGCAAATATTCATGGGAGCGGCAATATTTATTATAAGGGTACTCCTGAAATTAAATCTGAAATTACTGGCTCAGGTCAGATTAAACGAGAGTCAAAATAGTGAAATTACTTTTTCTTACGTCCCGATTTCCGTTCCCACTTGAAAAAGGTGATAAACTTAGAGCGTATTATTTTATTAAACACCTCAGTTTAAAACATGAGATTTATTTGTTTGCTGTAAACGAAGATAATCCTGATGAAAAATCATTAGAAGAACTTCGACCTTTTTGTAAAGCAATTGAAGTAGTTCAAATTTCTAAAACACAATCAGTAGTAAATTTAGCCAAAGCAATTTTTCAAAAAAATATTCCATTTCAAACAGCTTATTTTACGACTGTAAATGGCAAGAATAAATTAAATCAATTTATACAACAACACCAGCCTGAAGCAGTATTTTGCCATTTAATCAGAATGGGTGAATACATGAAGGATATTAAAATAGAAAACTCGCTGTTAGATTATATGGACACTTTTTCAATTGGCATGAAACGGTATGCTGAGAGCAGTAGCCTAGTTATGCGAATGCCTGCTAAAATTGAATACAAGCGATTACTCCACTACGAAAACAAATTATTTAATCAATTTAAAAATAAAATAATTATATCGAAGCAGGATCAATCTTATATACCTCATGAAAATAATTCATCCATTGCGATTATCCCTAATGGCGTTGATGCTGATTTTTATAAAAATACAATAAGCGAAAAAAAATACGATTTACTTTTTATTGGTAATCTTTCTTATGCACCAAACATCTATGCTATTAAGTATGCTGCTGAACAGATTATGCCTTTATTACCTGCATTAACACTTGCAGTTGTGGGGGCTACTCCGACTGAAGAAATTTCCAGATTAGAATCAAAAAACATCAACGTTCTTGGATGGGTAGATGATAGTCGCGATGCTTTTAACCAAGCACGAATAATGATTGCACCAATGGTTATAAGTATTGGATTACAAAATAAAATTTTACAAGCCATGGCGATGGAAATACCTTGTGTAATTTCAACAATGGCCAACAATGCATTAGGCGCTACTCCTGAATTAGAAGTTTTAATTGCTGATTCGCCTGAAGATTTTAAAATTCAGATTAATCGATTGCTTAACGACGAAGAATTATATCAAACGATTAAAGTCAATGCTAGAAATTTTATTTTGAAAAATTTCAACTGGACAGAAAACATTGAAAAGATAAATTTGCTTCTAGCGAATGATGCAGGAAAGAAATCCTAATAAAAGTCCGGAAAGTCCTCCAATCACAACTTCCATTTTTGTATGACGTTTTAAAACGATACGCGTAAATGCAACCAGAATACTGATAGCTACTGCGTACAATCCAATAGTTCCAAAATCAAATAAAATTAATGCAGTTAGGAAAAAAGATGTAGAAGCGTGTAGTGATATTTTCAAATAATTTCTGAAGAAATAAAAAACCACTAACATCATTGCAAAAATTCCTAAATTCAAAATAAGATTTTTAGGAATTTCTAAATAGATTGCACTTACAACTAGTAAAATCAAAATCAACATTAATAAGGGATACGTCTTATTTCTTTCCTGCTGGTTACTTAAATCGAAATTTGAAATCTTCCCTCGTAATAATTGTATAGAATTATAAATTACAATTGGGAGCACAGCAATGTATCCAATCAACGACATTACTAATAAAGCCATTTCATTGTCGTAGATAGTTGTAATATAAAACATGGCAAAAGCCATTATTACCACAAGCGGATGAAAAATTATTGAAATTAGACGGGCAATAATTTGAATCATCTTAATTTAAAGTAACACTATTATTCTTTATACTTTTTATTTCAATTTTAAAATCCTCTACAATGGAATTTATGGTTGATTCAATTTTTACTAAATCATTTTTCAATTGAGTGGAAGTTCTTTTTAACTCTCTATACTTCTCAACATTGCGAATTGTTTGATAAAGTGTTGTGATACCAGCTCCATCAATAGTTGGTTTTATTTTATGAGCCAGTGTAGAAACAGCATCCATTTCACCTTTATCAAAATGCTCGTTCATACACTTAACAGATTCAGGCATTGTCTCGATAAAAATCTCAAGCATTCTTTGCATAAAGTCATTATTATCACCAATTTCCTTCTGTAAAAAAGAGAGGTCATATAATTTAGAGGAAGATGCAGCTGGCTTTTTTCGAGCAGGATATTTTCGTTTAACAACTTTAATTAAATCAATATTTCCTGAGCATAGTGAAACAATCTTTTTATAAAGCAAATCCTCTTTAAAAGGCTTTACAACAACATCGTTCATGCCTGCATTTAAAAACTTCTTTTGAAATTGCTTTGAAGGATTTGCGGTTAATGCAATAATTGGAACTTTCGATTTTTTTTCATCTTCATAATTACGAATCAAATCTGTTGTAGCTAATCCATCCAACACTGGCATTTGAATATCCATTAAAACAATTTCGTAATTGTTGTTTTTAAATAAAATAAAAGCATCTTCTCCATTTTCAGCAACATCAACATTAAAGCCCCAGTCTTGAAGCATCGCTTGCAAAATAAACTGATTGACTAAGTTATCTTCCGCCAGCAATACTCGCAAAGAGGTCATCATTAATCGTTCGGAGGCATCCGTTTTTTCTTGTTCCTCACCATTGCTCAATTCAAAGGGAAGTATCACAAAAAACTCGCTACCCTTTCCAACAACACTTTCAACTTTAATCTCCCCTCCCATCTGTTCTACTATGCTCTTTACAATGGAAAGTCCCAACCCAACTCCCTCCGTCACTTTTTTATTATTTGGATTAATCTGCGTGAAGCTGTTAAAGATTTTTGAATATTGATTTTCTTCAATACCGATACCTGTATCTTTTACAGAAAACTGCACCCATATTTTATCTTCACTTTGCTTTATGATGGATTGCGAAACTACTATTTCTCCTTCGTTTGTAAACTTAATTGCATTACCAATTAAATTAAGTAATACTTGATTGACACGATAAGGATCGCTAATAACTTTAATAGAAGAATTTGAGCTCAAGATATGTTTCAGCATCAAACCCTTTTCCTCAGCAACCAACATTTTAATTTGAACAGCTGTATCAGCAACCTGAGTGATATCAAATGTTACCTTATCGAAACTTAATGTACCTGATTCAATTTTTGCAACATCCAATAAATCATTAATAATCACAAGCAGATTCTCGGCCGTTGAATTCAGCACATTGATATACTTTTTCTGAGTTTGCGACAACTGCGTTTTTTGCAATAAGCGCGACATACCCAAAACACCGTTTAATGGAGTTCTCATTTCATGACCTAAATTAGCCATGAATTTTTCTTTAATTAAAACAGATTCTTCTGCAAGCTGCTTTGCTTCTATTAACTCATCTTCTGATTTTTTTTGTTCGGTAATATCAATAAGAGAACCTAACAAGCCAACAAGATTTCCACTACTATCAAACTTTAGTTGCGAGAATGTTTTAACCATTTTCACTTCGCCATCAGGACAAATAATCCGATACGACGAATCAAATGGTTTGTGATATTTAATTATATTCTCAGAATTTGCTTTTACAGATTCAATGTCATCAGGATGTACTGTTTGCAAAAACTCTTCGAATGAAGGAGGCCCTAACTCAATTGGTCTTTTCCAGATTGTATAGGTACCAACAGTCCAAGTTATTTTATTAGCTATGAAATCAAATTCATAACTTCCTACTTTTGCTAACTGTTGTGCTTTATTCAACAAACTCTCACTTACTAATAAAGCTTCTCGAATAACTTTTTGCTCTGTTATTTCAACACCATATCCTAAAAAATGAGTAAAGTTTCCATCATTATCGAAGTATGGTTTTACCCTTCTAATGTAATAACGGGTATTTCCATCCTTGTCAATTAGACTCTCTTCAATTTCTACTTCTTGCTTGGTTGACAGAACAGAGGTGAGCATCTCTCTTCTTCGCTCAGCAATTTCTTTCGGAACATTTCTATATTCACAGTATTCTAAATCTGTTTTTCCAATAATCCATTTTCGAATTTCAGGATTCTGTACAGCCTTTAGATTTACATATACATATCGAAACTCCATATCGAACACGACAAAATCGCCAGGCAATTGTGCAAGCAGCGACTCAAAAAAATGTTCGTTAAGCGACATAATTAAATATTAATTCAATATGCAATATACTAAATTTTTCCCTCTTTAATCATTCTGTAAATAGTACTTTTACCAATATCTAAACGTTTGGCAACTTCGATTACATTATGATCAAAACGGTTTAGGTAATGACGAATTATTCTTGCATCATACTCTTGCAATGTTAAGTCTTGGTCTAATAAATCAGTAGGTGTTTTAGTTGCAGTAAAGGTAATATCTGTTGGAGTAATTTGAGAACCATCCGCCATGACCGCAGCTAATTCGATTACTGCTTTTAACTCTCGAACATTTCCAGGAAAACGATAAAAAAGCAATTTATCTTTTGCCTCAGGAGTAAGATTTTTTCTTGGAAATTTATTCTCTAAACAAAATGTATCTAAGAAGTAT
>JBJOND010000019.1:0-29949 GCA_046052065.1 Bacteroidota bacterium
TTGCTAATGAAACCAACAGTCCTGCGCCCCATTTATATTTTTCCGAAGTAAATAAAATAGCAGCATTTAATCCTGTTGCCATATTATACAAGGCTGCAGCACTTAGTATAACTACCACCATCCATGCGCTCTGATATCCCTCTGGTAAAAAAGAAAGTAAATCGCGGATATTAGCATTTACATTAATAAATAAAAATCCTCCGACAATAAACATATAAAGCGAACTCTTGTAATAGATATCGTCAATTTCTTTCAGATTTTTTTCTTCCCATGCAAATGCAATTTTTGCAGATGCGATTTTATCGAATGCATTTAATGGAGCTTCGATTATCGTTGCGACAAACGCTACCACTGTATAAATACCAACAAAACTAAGTGCCATGTATTTTCCCATTACAATCGAATCGAAATATTTTAATCCGATAGAAGCAACAGAAGCAAACCACAAAAGCAATCCGTAGGAAATCAGACGGAAAAACTTCTTCTCTTTAAAAGTAGTCCAATCAATTTTTATTCCTGGCTTATCAAATACAAAAACATATATCAACAAAGCCAAAAGCTGCACTGCATATATTCCGACAAATGCAAAAATAAACTGATCAAGGTTTATCCATTTTAAAAAGTAAATCGAAACAACAGCAATCGTCATTAACCGTACTCCAATATCATTTAAATACGTTGGAATCGTCGATTTGAAATTCGCATTACAATAAATAGAAATAACAGAGATAAACGAAATACAAAATATCAGAGGGAACACATATTGGAAAAATGTCACGAATAAGGGTGACTCCTGAATATATTGACTAAAAATAAAATCTTTAAATAATAAGATTAATACAGATGTTAACGCAAAACCAATCAGCGGAAACAACAACATGAATCCAAAATATCCATGGTGCTTTTTGTCGATGTTTTTAAATATCGGAAAGAATCGTGTAGTAGCATTTCCAATTCCTAAAGGCACAAACATCGCAACGACTAAAGAAAATGAATACAGTAATCGTGTTAAACCTAGTTCTTCTTTCGTTAAAAAGTATGGTTGAATAACAATCAGATTTAAAAAACCAATTGCTAGTCCTATATAAACTGCAATGGTGTTTTTTATTCCTTGTCGTTTGATTACTCCCATTTTAATTCCCCCACTTTTTAAACCATTGCAAATAGGTAAATACAAACCATAAGCGCTCGAAGTCGTGCACTTTACCTGCTAAATAATCTTCTCGCAAGTGGCGAACTGCATTTGTATTAAGTAAATGATTTCCTTTCAAAGCTTCATCACCCATCACTTCCATCAACAAAGGTTTTAAATCATCTTTCATCCACTTCTTAACTGGAACACCAAAGCCCATTTTTGGTCGCTCCATTAACGACTTTGGAACATATTGATGCACGATATCTTTTAATATTCGCTTACCTACTCCGTTCTGCAATTTATATTCAGATGGTAAGGTAGCCACAAACTCAATCAGGCGATGATCTAAAAATGGCTCGCGACCTTCGAGTGATGCCGACATGGTAGCACGATCGACTTTCTGTAAAATATCATCTACTAAATAAGATTGATATTCTACTGCGAGCACTTGATTTAAAGGCGATACTTTAGAAGAGAATTTCTCTCCGCTATTAAATGCTGTATTTAACTCTTTAAAATTAGCATTCAATAAAAGCCTTGCTTCACCAGCTGTAAATGTTTTATTAATACTATCAAATGCTTCTGCGTTTGTTTTCGCATTTAAAAAATCAATTAACTTTTCTATGCGATTGGCATTCGTTAAATTCTTATTCAGATTAATTGCATTCAAAAAAGGAATTAATGCTTTTATGATTCCTGGTTTATTATTCCACTTTTTAAGATATGATTCCGCTTTCAAATGACGAGGATAACCAGCAAACAATTCATCACCTGCATCTGCGGATAGGGCCACCGTTACATGCTTCTTTGCAATCCTACTAACTAATGTTGTTGGAATCGCCGATGAGTCGCCAAAAGGCTCATCAAAAATATGAGGCAATTCAGGAATGATATCCTTTGCTGAATCGATGGTACATATTTCGGTAAAATGATTTGTTCCAATTTCTTTAGCTACTACTTCTGCATAATTCGCTTCATTAAACGAAGCCTCTTCAAATCCGATGGTAAACGTATTTATTTGTCCGTATGATTTAGCTAATAAAGCAGCCACAGCAGTACTATCATAACCACCACTCAAAAACACACCCACGGGCACATCGGCAATCATACGATATTTGAAGGCAGAAGTCAGCAATTCTTCTGTTCGTTGCTTAGCATCTTCGTAAGTTATTGAGTTATTAGGCTGATTGTAATAATCATTCACATCCCAATACTTGATATTCTTGCTCGAAAAACTGGATAAATCAAATTGTATATAATGTCCAGGCTCTAGCTTATAGCAATCTTGATAAATGGTATATGGAGCTGGAATACTTCCATTTTGAAAGTATAACGCCAACGCATTTACGTCGATGGTATGTTTAAATGCAGGATGATTACGAAGTGCTTTTAATTCTGATCCCCAAATAATATTTCCATCGTAGTTCGAGAAGAACAAAGGCTTCACACCTGCTCTATCTCGAATCAAGAATAATTGTTGTTTCGGAATATCTAAAATAGAAATAGCAAACATCCCTACTAATGAATGAATATAATCAATGCCTTTCAACTCATATCCTTTTAAAACTACTTCTGTATCCGAAGAAGATTTAAAAACAACACCGCTTGAAATCAACTCCTGTTTTAGTTCTTGAAAATTATAAATCTCTCCATTCAACATGATAGCAATTGAACGATCATGATTGAACATGGGCTGATGTCCTGCCTCGCTTAAATCAAGGATACTAAGACGGCGAAATCCGAGGGCAGCGACTCCGAAATCAGCATTTAAAAGCTCATAGCCCGCATCATCTGGTCCGCGATGCACCAATGAATCCGTCATATTCCGAAGAATATCCTCTCCGAAAACGCCTTTTTTATCGATGTATCCTGTAAAGCCGCACATAAATTAAGATTCACAAATCTAATAAATAGGATGATAATTATTATTTGGTATTTTTAGGGCACTGAAATATGAGCACTTTATTCCCTTATTCCTCTCCTGTTACCCTTAAAGAATTGAATCTTGCAGGAGATCACCTCGTTAATTCCGATGGAGAATCCTTCCCAGTTGTGAATGACATTCCTCGTTTTGTCCCTCAGGAGAACTACGCTTCTGCTTTTGGATTACAATGGAAAACCTATGCCAAGACGCAATTAGATAGTTTTAGCAATACGAGTATCACCCAAGATCGTTTAGAGCGTTGCTTAGGCATGCCTATCAGCGGACTAAAAGACAAAACGGTTTTAGAGGTTGGAGCTGGTGCGGGCCGTTTTACAGAACTATTGGTGAAAGGTGGTGGATTAATTCACTCCATCGATTTAAGTGTGGCGGTTGATGTGAATAAAGAAAATATAGGCAATGCTCCTAATTATCAAATTGCGCAGGCAAGTGTGTATGATATTCCGTATGCGGATAATCTTTTTGATTATGTTGTTTGCTTAGGCGTGATACAACATACACCAGATCCAGAAAAAACCATCAAATGCTTATTTGAAAAAGTGAAGCCAGGTGGTGTTTTAGTTATTGATCATTATATTTGGAGGATTGGTTATTACTCTACATTAACGCCAATTTTCAGAGCTATTTTAAAAGAAATGAAGCCTGAAAAATCACAGCGCATCGTAAATAATTTAGTCGACTTTTTCTTCCCGATACATTGGAATTTTAAAGACAGAGGAATTATCAATTGGTTAGTGCATCGTGTTTCCCCATTGATTGTTTACATACGTGAATTTCCTGAGCAAGACCGACAATTTCATTACGAATGGAGTAAGTTAGACACCTATGATCAGCTAACAGATTACTACAAACATCTGCGTAGCATGGATGATATTCGTAAAACGCTAGAAGGTTTAAACGGGAAAAACATCTGGATGAACAAAGGCGGGAATGGTGTTGAAGCAAGATGTTCAAAATAATTATCAAATGTCACAAGTAGATAAAGCAAGTAAAGAATACTGGACCTCATTTTGGAATCAATTACCCTTGCCTGCTCCTATTGATTTATCAAGTAAAGGCCTTTTAAATTATAGCATTCGCAAAATTGATACTGTATATGCTAAATATTTATCGCACTTAAAAGGTAAGCAAGCGAAAGTATTAGAGTTAGGTTGTGGCAATTCTGTTTTCTTGAGTTATTTTCATCAGCAATTTGGATTAGAAATTTACGGATTAGACTATAGCGAATTAGGATGTAATCAAACGGAAAAAATTCTACAGCGCGACGGAATCAAAGGAGAAATTATACAAGGTGATATTTTTAATCCGCCGCAGGAATTAATTGGTGTATTTGATGTAGTTTGTTCATTCGGCGTATTGGAACATTTTGAAGATTCAGTAAATACTATAAATGCATTTAAAAAGTTTTTGAAACCTGGAGGTATTTTAATCACAACTGTTCCCTATTTGAAAGGCGCAACTGGTATCCTACAAAAAATAATGAACAAGCCTGTTTACGATATTCATGTATTGATGAATAAGACTGATGTGAACAGCTTTTTATATCAAGCAGGACTTGACATAAACTATTGTGAATACCATTTGCCCATATCCTTTGGCGTTACATTAGAACAGCATGAAGGAAAACCAATTTCATTTCTTGGAATGAAAAAGTTGATATTAAAATCACTTCAAGTTATTTCAAAAATATTCTGGTGGATAGATGACAACATTATAAAATTGCCTGTATTGCCATTTTTTACAGCCGGGATTATTTCTGTTGCTACACTTAACGAAAAAAAATAATGGCTATACTTTATTTTCATACAGGTAGTTCATCGTTTGTAAATAAAGACATTACTATACTTTCTGAAATTGACGAAGTAAAAGTATTTGCATTTCATAGTGACAAAAAATGGAAAACACCTTTTTTACTGATTAAGCAGAAACTATTTATTCTGCGACATCTATTCTCTACCCAATTATATGTTGCTCAGTTTGCAGGTTATCATGGTTTCCTTCCGGGATTATTTGCTCGACTTACCCGAACAAACTTTTTAGTAGTTGCAGGTGGTACCGACTGTGTATCATTTCCAGCGATTGGCTATGGAAATTTTAATAAATCCCTACTGGGTCTATTTACAAAACTATCTTTTCGTTTAGCCACTCACGTTAGTCCCAAACACCAAAGCCTTATAGAATACGATTATCATTACGATAAAAGCATTCCTACGCATCAAGGCATAAAAGCCTTTGTATCTAATTACAAAACTCCAACTACAGTCATAGCAAATGGCTATAATGATAAATCATTCTTTTGCTCATCAGATAAAAAGAAAAAATCTTTTATTACGGTAACGGGCGGATTAGAATTCTCCTTTCAGCAGCAACTAAAAGGGATTGATTTAATTTTGAAAGTGGCGAAAGAATTTCCTGATTGTGAATTTACGATTGTTGGTGTACCATCTTTTGTAAAACTACCGATCACTTCTGCTAACGTGAAAACAATTCCTCCAACAAAAAACAGCGAATTGCAGAAACTATATAGCGAAAATCAATTCTACTTGCAACTTTCAATGGCAGAGGGATTCCCAAATGCTTTATGTGAATCCATGCTTTGTGAATGTGTTCCTATTGTATCCAATGTTTTTTCAATGCCTGAAATTGTAGAGTCTTCCGGATTTATTTTAAAAGAAAGAAATGTTGAGCTACTAAAAGAATTAATTCAAACAGCTATTTTAACAACAGATAACGAACTTGATTCGAGAGGTGAATTAGCGAGGGAAATAATTAGTGAAAAATACTCGCTTAAAAACAGAAGAGAGAAATTAATCGCTGTGGTAAAAGGTTTGAATTAAATTCGCTCCATCCAATATTTAAGTGTTACTAATCGCCAAACAAGATTCGCATTTTTATTGTTTCCTGCTTTAAACTCTTCAATTAGCAATTTGCATTTTTGAGCATTTAAAAAAGGAATGTCGTCGAAGCGCTGATCTAATAAAAACTTCAGCGGACCTCTCAACCATTTAATTTCTCCTGGAGTAACAAATCCCTTTTTATCGGTGCGGTTGGTAATTGCATCAGGCAATATTCCAGTCATGCTATCTCGTAAAATACGCTTTGTTTTGCCTTGATAAATCTTCGCATCATCAGGCAATGTAAACGCGAACTCAACTATACGATGATCTAAAAATGGTACACGAGACTCGATTGAAAAGGCCATCGAATTACGATCTTCAAATTGCAGCAAAGTAGGAAGCAACGTTGTTTTATTCAAATGATATAAGAAATTATTCAATCGTGAACCTTTCTTATTTAACAATCGAAAAGGAACGCGTGGCTCCAACGACAAGAAAGGATAATAACGTTTATACTCTAGTGCGTATAATTTTTGTTCATCAGATATAAGCGACAACGCACTCTTAAGAAACAAATCTACTTTCTTGGTAAAACTAAATTGTTGCGTACTTGCATGCGCATTAATTTCTTTCCAAATACTAGCCCAATGTTGCTTACTCATTATGTCGGCTAGCAACCGATAATAACTGTGCATATAGCCCCCTAAGCACTCATCAGAACCTTGTCCATCTAACAACACCTTTACTCCATGCTGATGCGCTAATTGCATCACAAAGTACTGTGAAATTGGTGAAGAACCTGCTAAAGGAACATCCGCAAAATAAATGGCTTTGTCGAATGCATTCGCAATATCATCATCAGAAGGAGAAAAATAATATGGCTCAATAGAAGGATATTTATTGACTACCTCTTTCACCCACTTACGCTCATCTACAGCGCCTTCTCCCTCGTAAAACACATTAAATGCTTTAAGCTTTTTATCAGGATATAATGTACCGACAACAGATGCAATCGTAGAACTATCCAAGCCACCGCTCAAGCAACATCCAACTTCTACATCGCTGCGCATGTGCAATTGAATACTATTGAACAACAAATCACGCATCTGATTTACATTATCAGCATAAGATGAGTTATTAGATTGCACAGTATTAATATCCCACCAGGATGTTACTTTAATCATCCTTTGATTATACACAAGATTACATCCTGCAGGTAACGATTCAATTGAATTAAAATAAGTAGAAGCTGGTAAATGATTCCATCCCAATTGAAGTCCCATTGAAATTTGATCTTCATTCAGCTCATTCTTAAAAACAAGTGTTTCCTTGAGTGCCTTTATTTCTGATGCGAAATAAAATTTATTTCCCTTATGGATATAGTAAAACGGCTTTATTCCGAATCGATCGCGGGAACAAAACAATTTCTTGGTGGTATTATTCCACAAAGCAAATGCCCACATACCTACAAAATTATCTACACAGCGCTCACCCCATTCTTGATATGCTGCAAGAATTACTTCAGTATCGGTACCCGTTTTAAACTCGTATCCTTTTTTCTTTAAC
Organism: Bacteroidota bacterium; assembly: GCA_046052065.1. Classification (GTDB taxonomy): domain Bacteria; phylum Bacteroidota; class Bacteroidia; order AKYH767-A; family OLB10; genus CAINEC01. The sequence continues at coordinate 7,481 of JBJOND010000019.1, forward strand.
TCCTCACGAACCTCCAGGTAATTATAAATCTCTCCGTTAAAAATGATGGAATAATCATTAAAATGCATGGGCTGTTTTCCATCTTCTGATAAATCTAAAATAGAAAGACGGTTATGTCCAAGTGCTAATTCATTATGAAACCATTCACCACGCGCATCTGGTCCACGGTGAGCAATAGCCACCAACATATTCTCTAACGTTTCATTACGTTGTGAACCATTTAAAGTATCATCAATAAATCCTGCTATGCCACACATAAACTACAAGTTACTAATTATTGTTGAAAGTTGATTCGTTAATTGCCTGCGTGTATATTTTTTCACTTCGTTCGAATTAATTTGACTTGAACGATCATTGTTAATTTCATCCGACAAAAAGTCAAACAAACCTGTCTTATCGTTTCTATCAAACATTCTTCCTGCTTGGCATTCTTTTAATATCGTAGCGGCATCTCCGTTAGAAGGACCAATACCCACAATTCTTTTTCCAGCACCAAGATATTCGAATAATTTGCCAGTTAAAATCCCTTCAGCACCTGGTGCGTCAGGAATGACGAGTAATAATAGATTCGTCGATAGCATATAACGAACAGCTTCCTGATGAGCAACATGTCCAATGAACTCAGAATTGATACCTAGTTCATTCAGCTTTTCTTTAATCGAAACAGGAACACTTCCAACAAATCTGAAAACTAAATGCTCAATATTATTTTGCTGAATCACCTTTGCTAATGCTTCAAAAAAAACAGATGGTTTATAAGAGTCGGCCATTGTACCAACATAGGTAATATAAAATTTATCAGAATTCTTTTTTCCTGAGACTTCAAAATCGCTTTCATCATATCCATTAGGCAACACATGTATCTTATCGACATTCACTTTTAGCGATTTTTCAGCGAATGCATATTTGATATAACTACTAACAACTAAAGCAGCATCGGCTCTCTCTAAAACTTTTTTCTCGAGCGAACGATCTTTCTTCTTTGCCCAATCAGTATGCAATAATTCTTTGTAGTAATAAATATCTGTCCATGGATCACGCAAATCAGCTATCCATTTTAAATGTGGAAACTCCTTCTTTAAATTCAATCCGATCAATTGAGAACTATGAGGTGGTGAAGAAATCAAGATACAATCAATCTGATGTTCACGAATTAACTCTGCAGCCTTTTTTGTAGCATACTTCACCCAACCTATTCGAGCATCAGGAATGAAAAAATTTCCACGAATCCATTTTAAAACATCCTGAACGAAAGAAGATTTTTTCTGATTGGTAAATCCACCATACGGCACTTTATCTTTTCCAGCGATAGCGGATAAAATATTTAAAGCTTCAAAAGATTTAGTGTAACTGATATTTAAATTTTCCGGCACTGAAGCTTTTAACGACTCATCTTTTACAGGATAACTAGCGTAGGTGGGATCAACAGTAAGCACATAGGGAATACAGTTATAATCGCCTAAATACTTTGCGAAATGCAGAGTGCGCTGCACCCCTGCTCCTCCACTTGGTGGCCAATAATACGTTATGATGAGTACTTTCTTCACGACGGCTATTTAGCTTCTGTCGACTTTTTTCTAAACTCAAAAAATACAGCAGCACCTAACAATACCATCAACATCATTGAACCTGCTAAAGCCATCTTCTCGCCTTGTTCGTAAACTGGTGGTTCAAACTTGAATTCGATTTTATGTTTACCAGCAGGAATTTTTAATCCTCGAAGAACATAATTCAAGCGAATATGATCAGCTGGCTTTCCATCGATGTATGCATTCCATCCAGCAGGATAGTGTATTTCAGAAAATACTGCTAATCTATCCGCACTCGAATTTGAATTATACGTTAACTGCATTGGCGAATAACCATTTTCAGCAAGGGTAATTGAGGCAGTTGAGTCAACAACGTTTTGTGTTAACCCACTAACGCCTGCGGCATAACGTTGATCGATAACAGCTGTTGTTTTGAAATCGAGGGAATCCATTTCTTTCATCTCTGCGTCTGCATTTGGAACAATTTTCCAGTTTTGGACAAACCATGCATTGCCAAGGGCCTCCGGGTTTTGCTGAACCATCGGCTCGCCTGTTTGCTGATTTGAAAAGATGATATACTTGGCATTAAGCATATTCCAAACTCGCTGGTTGCCCTTTGAAATTTGTCTTTCAATTAACTCCTGATATCTTTTCAATTTTGCTCCGTGATAACCACCTATTGATTTATGATAATACGAAGTACTTGCATCGTTAAACGGACTTACCGATAAGTTATAAACGCGGTAGTACGATTTATCTTGAAGAATTTGTTCATCAATTGCTGATTTAGGAAACGGATTCGTTACAGCAGACTGAGTAGTAAACTTATCGTCATTCAAATAACGCTTATCGTTCGTCCAAAGATCAACAACGATTAATCCTGCTAATATCATGAACACCATTTCTTTTTTCATCTTTCCGTTCAACATCCTCCACAATAAAAAGAATGCAGCACTTATAAAGAATAATGATTTAAATGCATCCACTTGCAATAATGAAGCGCGGTCTTTACGTAATGCTTCTAACAACCAAGGATATTGCCCTAGTTGCTCATCAGAAGGTCCATTGAAGCTCCCAAATAAACCAGGCATAACAACCATTAACAAGCAGATGCCGCCAACACCATAAAACGACCACCATAAATATTTAATCTTGTCTTTTGCATTCAAACTTGTATCGGTAAGTTTATTTAATCCTAATACACCGGCTAAAGGAATAATCAAGGAAACTAAAACTAAGGTCATAGATACCGATCGGAATTTGTTATAACCCGGAACATAATCGAAAAAGAAATTAGTAAGCGGCAAAAAGTGACTACCCCAAGAGAGCATAATTGATAACAATGCAACTACTATCATCCATACTCGCATATAACCACCTACTAAAAACAATGCTAATACAAACAAGAAAACGGGAATAGCACCACTATAAACCGGACCTGAAGTCATGGGTTGATCGCCCCAGTATAACGGCGCCGCCTTTACGAAATCTCTTGCAGAACCTTCATTGGCATTATTCTTTAAAGCATCGTAAGTAGCAGAGCGCTCATCAAGTTTATAAGACGATGCACCACCATTAAAATTAGATACCAACAAAGTAAACGTTTCCATTTTACCATAGCTCCAGCCTAGTGCATAATCTTTATCCAATCCAGTACTGATTTTCTTTTCTGTTAATTCTGATGGACCTCGAGTAGAATACTTGCCATATTCTGCAGTAGCCATTAGATTGGTGATATTAGGCAATACAGCAATAGCAGCAACACCAGCCAGCACCATTGATGCAATCATGAAATCTTTGATAGTTTTATTCATGATAGCATTTATTAACTCAGCTACTGCCAACAATCCGATTGCAATTGCTAAATAATAAGTTATCTGTAAGTGATTCGCGTAAATCTGTAAGCTTAAAGCCAACGCCGTTAGTGCGCCACCCGACAACCATTTGCCTCGGTAGGTCATCATAACTCCTGCAATTACCATGGGCATTAAAGCAATCGCCTGTACTTTAGTATTATGTCCAGCTACTAAACTGACAAGGTTAAATGAGCAGAACGCATAAGCAATAGCTAACGCTATGGCTATACGAAAATCAGCTTTTAATGTGATTGCTAAAATGTAGAAACTTAATAAAGCAAGAAATACAATATTAGCAGGCGATGGTAATCCTAACCAAAAGAAATCATTGATGTATTTCACCCAGTTTGAAGGATACAAAACTGAAATTTGATAAGATGGCATTCCACTGAACATAGCATTTGTCCATAATGCTTCTTTACCTGTTTGAGCTTTATAATCTAAAATCTCCTTACTCATTCCGATCCACTGCGAAACGTCATGCGTAGACAAAGAAGAACCGGAGAGAGTTGGAAGAAAATAAAGTACGGTTAGTAAAAGAAAAACACCAATTGCTATTGCATGAGGTTTTATCTTGTTAAAGTCGATCGATTTCATAATGTATGTAATTGCCTCCGAAAATAATCGGAAATTGTATAACTATGAAACAAAAACACAAAAATTAACCATCATTTATAAAACCAAAAACGAATAGAATTATTCTTTGATTTCTACATAATCCACATACTCCCCATCATCGTCGTTAATACGTTTGTTTTGCTTTTTGCTAGATGTATCAACATGTACTTTACCTTCTTCATTGCGCTGATGCGCATAGGAATGTCCTTTTTGTTGCTTTTGCATCTCTTTAAACAGCTTTTTCGAAACAGCGCTCATGATTAAAAAGAAAAAGTATCTTCTAAAAACACCAAAAACAATAAATATTGCAATGAGTACAAGAATAAAATCAGACATAAAGCCCTCCTCTCAAATAATTATCTCGATAAATACAAATTTCGTTCAGAGTACACCTTTTGAAAGAACTCATCTTGTAAATCATCAATGAAATAAATAGCCTCACCTGTTGACTTCATTTCAGGGCCAAGCTCTTTATTTACATCTCTGAATTTTTCAAAGGAGAAAATCGGAATCTTAATCGCATATCCACTTTTTATTGGATTGAACTTGATGTCTTTTACCTTAACCTCTCCAAGCATTACCTTGGTTGCATAATTCACATAAGGCTCGTCATATGCCTTAGCAATAAAAGGAACAGTACGTGATGCTCTCGGATTCGCTTCAATTACATAAACGATTTCATTCTTGATAGCAAACTGGATATTAATAAGTCCTTTTACTTGCATAGCTAATGCAATTGACTTAGTATGTTCTTCTATCTGACGGATTACATCCGCACTTAAATCAAATGGAGGTAACACAGCGTTGCTATCACCACTATGAATTCCTGCTGGCTCGATATGCTCCATGATACCGATAATATAAACATCTTCTCCGTCGCAAATTGCATCTGCCTCAGCTTCGATTGCTTTTTCAAGGAAGTGATCAACCAACACTTTATTATCAGGAATATCTTTTAAAATATTTACCACATGCGTCTCTAACTCCTGTTCGTTGATAACGATTTTCATGCTTTGTCCACCAAGTACATAACTCGGACGTACTAAAAGTGGAAAACCTAACTCTCTCGAAACACCAACGGCCTGATCGGCATCTTCAATTACACCAAACTTCGGGTAAGGAATATTTAAATCGCGAAGCAACGTAGAAAAACGACCACGATCTTCGGCCAAATCCAACGACTCGTAACTTGTACCAATAATTTTGATTCCGTATTTATTTAATTTCTCAGCAAGCTTTAACGCTGTTTGTCCGCCCAACTGAACAATAACACCCTCTGGCTTTTCAAGTTGGATAATATCATAAATATGTTCCCAAAAAACAGGTTCGAAGTATAATTTATCTGCAATATCAAAGTCAGTTGAAACAGTTTCAGGGTTGCAGTTAATCATGATTGTTTCATAGCCGCATTCTTTAGCAGCTAAAACACCATGCACGCAACTATAGTCGAATTCAATTCCTTGTCCGATACGATTAGGACCTGAACCAAGTATGATAATTTTCTTTTTATCGCTCGGTGTAGATTCGTTTTCTGTTTCAAAAGTCGAATAATAATAAGGTGTTCTTGCTTCAAACTCAGCGGCGCAAGTATCAACTAACTTATAAACTCTGTTAATATTTAAATCCTTTCGCTTTGAATACACCTGACTTTCTAAACATTTCAACAAATGAGCAATCTGACGATCAGCATATCCTTTTTGTTTAGCATCCAATATCAAATGGGACGGAATGTTTTCTAACGTATGCTTTTGAATTTCTTTTTCAAGTTCGACTAGTTCTTCTATTTGATTTAAAAACCAAGAATCAATTTTTGTTAATTTCTGAATAGTCTTAAAAGGAATACCTAATTTAAATGCATCATAAATATGAAACAAACGATTCCAGCTAGGGTTCTTCAAGCTATCTAAAATTTGCTCTTGATTTTTCAATTCTTTTCCATCGGCACCTAATCCGTTACGTTTTATCTCTAACGACTGACAAGCTTTTTGCAATGCTTCCTGAAATGAACGTCCAATACCCATTGCTTCACCTACCGATTTCATTTGAAGTCCTAAATGACGATCAGCACCTTTGAACTTATCAAAATTCCAGCGTGGCACTTTAACAATTACGTAATCGATTGTTGGCTCAAAGAAAGCAGAAGTGCTTTTAGTAATTTGATTTTTTAATTCATCCAGATTATATCCGATAGCAAGCTTAGCTGCAATTTTCGCAATTGGATAACCTGTTGCTTTTGATGCTAACGCCGAAGATCTTGAAACACGAGGATTAATTTCAATTACAATAATTTCATCCTCATTATCTGGATTAACAGAGAACTGAATATTACAACCGCCAGCAAATTGTCCGATACCATTCATGCATTTGATGGCAAGATCACGCATCTTTTGATAGGTGCGGTCGCTTAATGTCATAGCAGGTGCTACAGTAATTGAATCGCCAGTATGAATTCCCATTGGATCGAAGTTCTCAATAGAACAGATGATGATTACATTACCATTGCTATCTCTTAATAACTCCAACTCATACTCTTTCCAGCCCATAATACTTTGCTCCACCAATACTTCATGAACAGGTGATGCATGTAATCCAAAGTTAAGAGCGTTATCAAATTCTTCTTGTGTATGAACAAATCCTCCACCTGTACCTCCAAGCGTAAACGAAGGACGAATTACCAATGGAAATCCGATTTCCTGTGCAATTTCCTTTCCTTCTAAAAACGATGTTGCTGTTCTTCCCTTACAAACGCCTGCATTCAATTCAAGCATCTTCAAACGAAATAGCTCACGATCTTCAGTAGTATGAATCGCATCAATATCAACACCAATAATTTTCACATTATGCTTTTCCCAAAGTCCAGCCTTTTGACAATCGATAGCAAGATTCAATGCTGTTTGGCCGCCCATTGTTGGAAGTACCGCATCAATATTATGCTTGGTTAATATTTCACCAATCGACTTACGATTAAGCGGCTTCAAATAAATATGGTCAGCTGTTACCTTATCAGTCATGATAGTTGCAGGGTTCGAGTTGATTAAAACAACTTCGATTCCCTCTTCTTTCAACGATCTGGCAGCCTGACTACCTGAATAATCGAATTCACAAGCTTGTCCGATGATAATAGGACCGCTTCCAATAATTAAAACCGATTTAATTGAATGATCGCGTGGCATAGGAGTAATTTTTAAAGTGTTCGGATATAAAAATAGCTACCGATGCGTTTTCAAAAAATTTGAAATTGACCGATAGCTGCATAATTTTTTTAGTTGAGCGAAAGTAAGCAAAAGTCAAAATCGAAACTGCATATGTTGAAAAATAAAACGGGCATCTTGAAAAAGATGCCCGCCTATTAAATATGTTTTTCTGAAGAAATTACTTTCTCCAAGAACGCTCGTCAGATACTGTTAACTTATGACGTCCTTTCTTACGGCGTGCAGCTAAAACTCTGCGACCATTAGCAGTACTCATACGTTTTTTAAAACCGTGTTTATTTCTACGCTTACGTAAAGAAGGTTGGAATGTCCTTTTCATGACTATACTTTGTTATTCTTATTGGGAAGGCAAAGATAATAAAAAACTAATAGGTTCAAAACAGTTTGTCTTTTTTTCCTGATTATTTTAAAAAAATAAAGGAATATTTCTAATCAATTAAAAACCAATACAAAACATTATAATGACTGGCGTGGAATGTATACGATTGCTTTGGTTTCAAAAAATTCCATTGGAAAATATTCGTGTATGGGCTGCACCTCAACAACTTTTTTATAGGGACTCAACTCTTCTTTTAAATCTCCACCTTTTAAAACCACCCAGCCATTAGGGAGACTTCCCACCTGCCCCATCTTACAATTCTTAAAACTCCAACCTACTAATTCTGGCATTGGGGCAACCGCTCTGCTAACCACGTAATCAAAATCTTCTTTGAGCTCTTCTGCCCTTGCTCTCTTTACGATTACATTTTTTAAATCAAGTTCGCGAACAATATCCTCCACTACTTTAATTTTTTTCTCAATCGAATCCACCAGTGTAAATTTCACATTGGGATAATAGATGGCCAATGGAATACCAGGAAAACCGCCACCCGTACCAATATCTAAAACCCTGGCCCCCTCATCAAATCGAATATACTTTACTAATGATAATGAATGAAGAATATGCTTAACCGTTAGGTTCTCGATATCTTTTCTCGACACAAGGTTCACCTTTTCATTCCATGATTTAAAAAGTTCTTCGTGCTTTACAAAAAGCGCTAATTGCTCTTCAGATAAGTTAGGGAAATAGTTTTGCAGGACTTGCGCGTTATCGGTCATACTGCAAAAATAGATTAAAAAACAAAGGGGACTTTCGTCCCCTTATCCGTATTCGTAATTTACTCAATCGTGTGCTGTATAGTCAGTACTTTTAATGATTTGATATAGGAACTCTCTTGCTCTGAACAACTGTGCCTTAACTGTTCCTAAAGGCAGATCCAATTCTTCAGCAATTTCTTCATAAGACAACTCCTGATAATATCTTAACTCCACCAATTTCTTGTAGCGAGGCTTTAACTTATCTACCACCTCTTTCATCATTAAAACTTTTTGCTTTTTAACTAAAACGTCGTCTGGTGTAGGTCCGTCTGATTTAATCTCAAACGACATTTCCTGCCCATCTTCGTTCTCAAAACCTCTATCAATGCTTAAAAGCATTTTTCTTTTCTTGCGGATAAAGTCTATACAGTTATTAGTTGCAATCTTAAACAACCAAGTACTGAAAGCGTAGTCAGGTGTATATTGTTTGATATTTCTAAAAGCTTTTCCAAACGCCTCAATGGTCAAATCCTCCGCATCATCGCGGTTGTTAACCATTTTTAACAACATGTAATAGATGGAATCCTTGTAACGAGCCATCAATTCAGCATAGGCTTTTTGATCACCTTCATCGACGGCCTTTCTAACTAATTTAAAATCTTTAATCGCTTTATCGGAGAGGTGCTGAATTTCCTCATCAGTAAATTGAAGCTGTGGTTTAGGCTTTTCCATAGTTAGGGTTTGGGTTGATGCTGTTACTTCCATACTCTTATCTTAATAAAAGGGTTTGTTATGGCTAACAGCGGATAAATGATTGCAGCTATCAGATCGAAAATAGGAATAAGTATGATTAGATCCTTTTCTCCTAACTTTCTAAATCCTGTCCAATATACAATAATTTGAGCGATTAACCGGGTTGATAGCACTGCTACGACAATCTCCAAATTAAGTTTCAATAGAAGAGAAATGACAATTAAAATCCAGAATAATGTTTGGGTAAAGAAATAGAATCCTATTAGACGTTTATCTCTGGATTTATAATATTTACCTGAAGACATATGGCGACGCTTTTGGCGAAGCCAATCTTTTATCGTCTCTTTAGGTTTTGAATAAGTAAATGCTTCACTGCTTAGACAAACACCAACATTATTACCATTGGCAGTTTCATTAACAAACAAATCGTCATCTCCAGACAGAAGATGGTTATGCGATGCAAATCCTTTGTTTTTAAAAAACAACGACTTTAAATATCCTAGATTTCGCCCTACTCCCATGTAGGCCTTACCTTTTAATGCACGACTTAAAAACAACAAGCCATTCTGAGCTGTATCGAAACGAATCCATTTATTTAAAAATCCACTCGTTTTTTGGTAAGCGCCATATCCGACTACAATTTCTTTATCAATTGAAAGCGTATCCACCATGAGCTTTAACCATTGGTCTGAGGAAGGATAACAATCGGCATCCGTAAATATAAGTCGTTCAAAAGCAGCACCTTTTATACCCAGTGTTAAAGCAAACTTTTTCCCATGCTGATATTTTTCATGTTCGTTAATTGTAATAACCTTTAGGTTAAAATGAGCATCTTCCATTTTCTCTAAAAACTTTGAGGATTCATCCCAACTGCAATCGTTAACAACCACTACCTGGAATTGTGGATAGTCTTGTTTTAAAATCTGGGGTAAAAACTCACGAAGATTTTTCAGCTCATTGCGGGCACAAATAATTACCGAAACAGGTTCGTACTTGCTCGATTTAGCTGACGAAATCTTTTTAAATCCAACACCAGAGAATTGAAAAAAGATGTAATACAGTTGTATTACCCCAACAATTCCAAGTAAAACTAAAATACTATCTGCGATTACACTATTCCCAAATACCAACATTGACTTGCATTTACTTTATAACACAAATCTATCGGATGCAAGTATCTCAATTCGCTACTTCAACTGAAAATATTAACAAATCAGTTTTAAAAAGAATTAGGCTTTTTATTAGGCCGTCATTTGTGTTGAAGAAACGGGGATTGTCCTGCCAGGATATTGTTGTAAAGCTACTGCTAAACAGTTCATTGCTTTCTGCAACGACTCTCTATTTAACACATATGCGATTCTTACTTGGTGTAAGCCCAGCTTAGGATCTGAATAAAATCCGCTTGCAGGAGCCAACATTACCGTAGCACCCTCAAATGAAAAGTCTTCTAATAACCATTGACAAAATTTATCTGCATCATCAACTGGAAGTTGAGCCATGCAATAGAACGCTCCACTTGGCTTAGGACAAACAACGCCATCCATAGCATTCATAGCACTTACTACCAAATCGCGACGTTCAACATATTCAACAACTACCTCATCAAAATAACTTTGAGGTGTATCAATAGCTGCTTCTGCAGCTATTTGTCCGAATGTTGGCGGACTTAATCTAGCCTGTGCAAATTTTAATGACGCTGCCATTACTTCTTTATTTCTAGAAACAAGAGCGCCAATTCTGGCTCCACATGCACTGTAACGTTTAGATATACTATCCATCAAAACTACATTCTGATCTAAGCCATCCAATTGCATGACTGAAGAATAAGTTTTTCCATCGTAACAAAATTCACGGTAAACCTCATCCGCAAACAGGTACAAATCATATTTTAAAGCTAGTTCCTTTAACACCTGCAACTCATCCGTCGAATAAAGGTAACCTGTTGGATTTCCTGGATTACAGATCATTATGGCTTTTGTCTTTTCTGTAATTACTTTTTCGAATTCAGCAATTGGAGGCAATGCAAAACCAGATTCAATTGAAGAAACAATAGGCTTGATTACAACATTTGCCTGAGTGCTAAATCCATTATAATTAGCGTAATAAGGTTCAGGAATTATGATTTCATCACCTGGATTTAAACAAGCCATCATCGCAATTTCAATTGCTTCTGAACCACCAGTAGTTATCATAATGTCGGTATAGTCAACATTGATATTATTCTTTTGATAATATTCTGCCAATCGTTTACGGTAAGACTCAATACCTGCCGAATGACTATACTCAATAACATCCAACTTAATATTTCGAATGGCATTCATCATCACCTCTGGAGTTTTAATATCCGGTTGTCCGATGTTTAAATGAAATATTTGAACACCTCTTTTCTTTGCTGCTTCAGCAAATGGAACAAGCTTTCGGATTGGTGACGGGGGCATTTGAAGCCCTTTATTTGAAATTTTTGGCATAGTCTATAAAATAAGCAGTCCTGCTCTTTGTAGAACAGGACTGCAAATTTATACTTAATATTTTAATTATTTACCAGGAGTTGTAGCTGGATTTGCTACCGGTGCTGGTGCTTCAACAGTTCCTTTTAAGTGAAGGATTACTGGAGAGTTTTTCGCGTTTGATGTGATTGTAACCGTTTTGTCCTGCATTCCCATTTTGCCTGCAGAATTAAATGTTACTTTAATTGAGCCTTTAGAACCTTTTTTAATTGCTTCCTTTGGATACTGAGGAACTGTACATCCGCAAGAACCCGTTGCATTTGTAATGATAAGGTCTTCTTTACCATTGTTAACGAATTCAAATTCGTGGTTCACAGAATCACCTTGCTTAATCGTACCAAAGTTAAACTCTAATGCATCGAAAGTCATTTCAGAAGCATTCGGATTAACAGCTGGTTTGTCCGCTGTTTGAGCTTGTGTTGCAAATGCCATTAATAATGTGCAAGCAACTAATAGAATTGATTTTTTCATGTTTTATTTATTTGTTTTGTTATTTTAATTAGTTCTTTTCATTTTCCATTGGAGAAACACCACTAGGCTTCATAAAAGGAGTTTGATCTTCTGTTTGCTCCTGCGTTTTTACTACACCTTTAATAGTAAGAACTTTAGTAGGATTCTTACCAGCATTCGACATTACAGTAACCGTTTTTGTAAATGGTCCTTGGCGCTTTGTATCGTAGCTTACATTAATGTAACCTGATTGTCCTTTTGCTACTTCTTCTTTCGACCATTTGGGAACGGTGCATCCGCAACTTCCTTTTGCATCTGTAATTTTCAGCGCTTCTTTGCCTGTATTAGTAAATTTAAAGGCATAAGTCCCGTCGCTTGCATAATCAATTGTACCGAAATCATGCACCTCGGTTTCAAAACTAATTTCAGGTGCATTTGGGTTGTTTGCGTTTTCCTGTGCTGATGCTAGGAATGTTGTTGTAAAAAATACAGAGAGTGTTAGAATTATCTTTTTCATAATTTATAGGGCTTCCTACGATTTAACAGGTGCTAAGTTCCAATTATTAAATGAATTAAATATGAAATTTTTAATCTGAATGAATTATCTGCTTTTCCCAGTTATCAAAACAGAATAAGCGGAATTAGCATAAAACATAAACCATAAAAATATACCAGCGAATTTGCAGCAATCCTCATAATAAACCTGATGAGAGACAAAAGGATCGACAACATCAAGCAATACAGAAAATAAAAAAAGACTCATTGCTCCTATCCAAAACAAGAATTTCGTTTCGAACAATTGATCTTTAAATCGAAAGAAATATCCTATGATGGAACCGATATAAACCAGATAAAACAATTTTTCAGCAAAAGGAAATGCATGGATAAATACTTCTTCATGTAACTGGAAACAATCATCCAATCCAAGAAATAAAGAAAGTGCTCCACCATAAAAAAATACCCCCTTAATAACAGAATCTTTTGCCTTTACAATACTATAAGTCAAGAAGCAAATCGCAGCAGAGGCACTCCATAGGAACAATCCGATCATCGAAATCAATCCATCGTAGGGGCGTCCGTGTAATACGGCTGCTGTATCACGGGTTAAATCACTCACCTCTACTCCATTGAACTTGCCTAGCCAAAACACAATAAACATTAAAGTAAATGGCAACAATGTCCACTTTAATACAGTAAATAAATACAACTTGATTTGGTCAAGTAATTTTTTAATAATCATTTGAATCATAACGGTAACGAATTAGGGGAGCTAAATTACCCAATATTCAATTCAATTACTGATTGTCAGGATGATTTTTGCTATTCAAATCATTCACATCATCAGACTTCAAATCAGGTTTAAATAGCTTTTTGTAGGATTTGCCCTTATTAGGTAAAATAATTTCATAATTGATACCTAAAACATAATTCACTTCTGGCACTGAAAAAGAATGTATATCAGGTTGATAATTATAAAACAGTGTGAATGATTGATACTTATTATACTGCATAATGAATTGAGCAACATATCGAATTCGATCTATATTAGGACTCTCGGGACCATTTAAATCTACCATCGGCTCAGCTGATATTGTAGTAGCAAAAACTTTATTGATTTCATATTTCGCCCTTAATCGAAAACGTGCTCGTGTTAAACTTTGATCTAAATCTTCTTTTGAAGTAAAGCAATTTCGATTATGCTGCAAGGCAACCCTACCATTAAGATTAAAGTATTTCAGCTTGACCTTTCGATTATACCCACAAAAAAAAGTATGAACATCTTCATCATAATTTGTTCTTAATCGATAATAGACTTCAATATTATTTTTTTTATTAAAGTTATGTCCATAGATGAAATACAGATTAGCATTGTCAAACTGTGAAGCATTTTCATTGAATCGATTTTGATACTGAAAACTTGCGTAATTAGACTTATTAAAATAATAGGACAACTGCGTTGATGTCCACAAAGAAAAATCAGAAGGCCTTTGAGCAAGCCCAAAAAATGATGCTAGAATAAAAGCAATCATCAACAATAAAATACGGCAACTTGATTTCAAAATTCAATTACCTGCTTAAATCGTAAAAATAAATTTTAACTTGAGCTGTATCGCGTAAAAAATCAATCTTTTGAACTTCAGCCCGATGAATATCTATACCTGTTCGAGATCTGAGATCCTCAAGAAACTCATTGTATTTATCAGGATGAATCAATTCTATTTTCTCATAATAAATTGTTTTGAAAAGCTCCTGCTTCATAAACCAATTGCTTTCTAATGTTAAAGCAACTAAAATCATTGCCGCAATTATCGCTATCAAGAATAAATACTCGTAAACATCTTCAACACCTTTCAAGCGTGTAACTGCCGAAACAATACCTATTGCGATTGTAAGAAATAAATAAGTCATGTCTTTAATACTTATTTCTTCGGTCTTATATCGCAACATGCTAAACACTGCGAATAAACCAAATGCTGCACCCATCGAAATCTCGACCCTGTTCAATAAGAAAGAAATAGTAAAAATGACGATATTGAAAACAAAATACGTAAACAACAAGTCCTTATTTTTATAAAAGCGGAAATAAATAAATTGCATTAGAATATAGGTAGATACTAAATCTATCAGTAATCTAATTCCATATTTAGTTGCAATTTTTGCAATTGTTTCTATTCCTTCCGGAGATGTAATTTGTAATAACATGTTATTTAGTTAGCAATTAGTTTGTTAATTTTTATTACTTGTTTTTTAAAGTTATTGCGCTTCTCATTGACTTCAAGCATGTACATACCAACACAATATTTGCTTAATGAAACAGGCTTTTTATTCGTATCACGAAGCAATCGTTTAATAAGTGTATTTGTCTTGCCATCACTTTTAACTTCAATAATCACAAGGTTGTTATATGTCGACTTTTTTCCTTTAACACTGTAAGTTAATCCCAAGTCTATTGTTACCCTTTCAACAGTTGACTTATTTACAAGAGCAATGCGGTCATAGTTTATATTGATGGATGGCAATAAATTACTACAATCAACATTTAAATGTTCGAATAGGAATTCAGATATAAGATGGTCATGAAAATCTACATCACGTTCACACTTTACGCGAACTTTACTTGTAACTC
This sequence comes from Bacteroidota bacterium, assembly GCA_046052065.1. Lineage (GTDB taxonomy): Bacteria > Bacteroidota > Bacteroidia > AKYH767-A > OLB10 > CAINEC01. Next base: position 22,610 of record JBJOND010000019.1, read on the forward strand.
CTTTGTTGTTTTTTATTTTGGCTTCTAAAAAATTGATATCGCTATCCACATACGTCCTCCTTCTAACTTTAAATCGATTCATTTTACCATTATGGTGCATTCGATAAAGCAAATGATCGGGAGTGTCGTAATAAAGCGTATCGTATTCAAATAAACGCTTATCACGAATTTCCAACATGCGGTAATCATCAATTAAAGATGGTAACAATGATATTAGATCAGTTAATGTAATAGCAAATTTCAAATCGGAACGTTCCATCAATTCGGCACGACCCATTTCAACCAAGCTTATTGGCTCAAAACGATTAATAATTTGCAACAAATCTTGATTCATTAACTATCGATTCACAGTTAATTTACCAATATCAATTACTTGCTTCTTTTCGGAAATTTCTATTTTGACTGCAACAGGAAATTGAGCATAAGAAACATTTGTCGATGGTAGTGTATCGCTTAATGCGTAGATGGTATAAGTGCCTTTTCGAAGGTATTTAAATTCGAAGTTACCATTCAAATCTGTAGATAATTTATCACCATATCCAACTTGATCACCATAAACGATAAATACATCTTCATCCAATCCAGGATATTCATACATCAGTAGGTTAAAGTTTTTGTCCCAATCATGCACCCAAATACTTCCTTTTATGGTAGCCATTCCGCCTTCGCCTTCTTCCATTTTACAAGAAAAAAAGAGGACAGCGAAAGAAAGAAAAAACAATATTTTAGTTCTCATCTTACTTTACAATTTGTATTCGTTTAACAATATTGGAATTATTTATTTGCAACAAATATAAACCATTGTCAAGGCCAGGTAATTCCATTTGATAATTGTTTTCATTGCCAAAATTAACATTCATAACACACTTACCCGTCAAATCAAATATTTTTATGTTATTAATATTAAATTGCGATTGAACAGCTATATATCCTCGTGAGGGGTTAGGAAAGACACTCAGTTGATTAGATTCTAATTCATTAATTGCAGTAGGACAATTACTTTGATTAAAAGTAAACGATAAGGTATAACTAAAATTACCAATACCATTTGGACAACGGAAATAAGATATATCCGGACTTTGCGGCCCGAAATAAACACTATCAATTACAAATCCTGCGGAGTTCGTAATATAAACCGAATCACCTGCGGCTGCTAACTTAAAATTTGTATGAAGGCCTTGCTGCGTCGTGTCTAAATCCGTCCACACAACAAGCACACTATGCGATTCTATATTGGCATTAGCAGGAAACCTCCACTTTTGCTTATTATTTTTGTCATCGGATAAATACAAATCGGATAAATTAATTCGATGGTTGGATGTATTATACAACTCAATCCAATCGTCATATTCACCATTCTGATCCATTATAGCTGCATCATTTTTTGCCATGATTTCATTAAATGCAACCTCCTTGAAATAAACTACATTATTAGTCACATTTAAACGATAGTACTCATGCTCTGCACGTGCTGGTGAAAACACTCCAGCATTAGAATTTTCTGCATAAATATAATAATCCATTTCTGTGGACGAGCAAAAAACGGCTGCACCAAAAATTCCATCGCCTGCAGTACCATCACGATGTAATCCATCATCATACATTAGCTGTTTCGAAAACTTCCCAAATAGATTATCGCGAGTGCCAATCCAAATATTTGAGCCATTAGTCATGTTACAGTTTACCCAAGCCGTATCAAAAACCACGGGCTGGGCTGGTGTACTTACTATACCAGTCAATGTTGGAGCAACAGCTTGAAACTCACTCGTGCCCTGCAAATAATTCATTCGCGAAGTCATCAGATTATTGATACCAGGTACCATGTAACTTCCAACAGAAATATCGGTATTGAGTGACGACTGGAACTGAGAATAGGAGAACATTTTATTTACATCAGATTGAACCGCTGCATCGATTAATGTCTGATAAGTAGTCGCCATCATCTGATATACCCCACTTGAATAATATTCATTAGCAATTGTTTTAGCATGTGCATAAAACATTCGCTTCCAAGTTGGATTATTAAACACAGCATTGATTAAAGGCCAATACGGATCCGTGATATGGATATTCAATGGTAATTGCTGCATATTAACAATCGTTAATGAACCCATTGAAGTAGCTCCGAATCCAACGAAAGGGAAACCTCCAAAGGCCATATTTAAGTCCCATGAAATCGGAACAAATCGATTGTTCAAATCGCGGTACAAATAATAATTCTGAGCAAACACTCCAGAATAACTATCAAGATTTATAGTCACAGCATTATAAGCCAACATCCAAATAACTCTGTCCATATCAATGATAGCCTCCAATGATGAACCATAATTAGTAACGGTATCGCATAAACGAACCAGCTCATTCCATCCAGTTGCTGACTTCAATTCATAATAATTGAAATAAGAGCTACTATCTGCATTGATGTATTTTAAATTACATTTTGTTGTTGGTCCAGGTGTAACAATAGGGTTACACTTAAACTGGGTCCCATTTGTAGAATTAAATTTCTCTCCTAAAAATGTATTTCCAATATTCTCATCATTAGAGTATAAACCAATATAATTTCCATTGATATAAACCTGAGCGAAATTAGAACGAGGACAATCCATGTAACTAGCTAAAATCTTGTATGCTAAAACTTCACGAATCATTGAAGGATCTTGATAACAGTTACTTAGTTTTATAGTTGAATGTCCCATATAATCCTGGTTAATAAATTCATCCAACGAAATATTAAATGGATTTTTATTGGAAGCTACACTATAAGAGCTATTACCTTTATACTTCACACCAACGCTATCGAAAACAACTCCATTTATTCTTACTTGAGATGCCATCACATAACCATCAGCTCCGGCTTTTGCTGTATCTAATTGAAAATCCCAATTAGCTTGTGTAAATGTGATTTCGATTTGTTGTATTTGACCAATATCATACAAACTAGGTTGTGAAAAACCATTTAATGATTGTAGAAGAAAAAATAATACTCCGAAAAATAATTTATTGCAATTATTCATTATTGTTATTTTGTTTTGATGAATGTGCTTGACTCTTCTTTATAATTTGAGCGATCGATTGTTTTAATAATATAGGTGCCAACCTCTAATGATGATACAGATATTCTCTTTACTGCATTTAACGAAGTAAAATCACTTACTAATTTGCCATTCGTGTCATAAATCTGTATCTGCCTTTCCTTTTCATTCTCAAATCGGATGGCTAAAACATCGGAGACAGGATTAGGAAATAAATTAAATGATGCATGTGAATTCTCTGTTAGTCCTGATATACTACACGCAGCACAACCAGCAAAACAATCAATAGGCAATACAATGTCGGTGGCCGCAGCAACACCTCTATTACCTAACTGACTAGAACAAGCAGCAGGCACTAATTCAACATCCGATAAAGTATTTCCGTTTACGTATTTATACTGATAAAAACCAGCATCAACATAATTAATTACTTCAAAAACATTTGCTCCAAAACTGTAGAGAATATTTGTTGTCGGATTAAAAGACTGATAATCGGTAATCACGTGTACACCAGTTGTATTTACAATAGGCTCCATAGAAAGATCAACTAAATACCTTATGAGATACTTATTAATCGGCGCATTGCCACCAAACAAAAGAGCTTCAACGTAGGATGTATCATTTGCAATTGAGTCGACATAAATCCAACGGTTATCATTAAAGTTATAACCCACGCGTGACTCAACAGGAACAAACTCTGCTTCATAAAACTGGTCGCCATTTACAAATTTGTATTCATACTTTGCGAATGCTGGGATGTCAACATAAACCTCATACATATTCGTATCTGAAGCTATTTGTGTCATGATAATCGTGCCAGAGTTCCAATCGCCTCCACTAAATCCTGCTAAAGTTTGGAAGTCGCCTACAATGTGCACACCTGTTATATTCACAACTTGCTGAGACATATCTACTACAAAATGTACCACCTTAGCATTTGCAATTGATGATAGAAGGATTAGTATTGATAAAGTAATTTTTTTCATAGGTAAATTAATTAGCAATAAAGATTCTTTGATTAACAGATTGCCCTGCATCAGTTGTTAAAGAAATTAAATAGGCACCATTAGATAAATTCGTGGTAGGAATTTCTTGAATATTAACAGCGCTAAAAACTAACCTACCCTCGATGTTAAATAAATTGACTGTGAAATTATCCTTCACTTTTTCAAGTCCGCCTACTTTAATAAGATCTGTTGCTGGATTAGGAAAGAAGGACACACCCTTGATTAAATTATCATTTGAGCTAATACCTGTAAGCGTTAAATTATATCCTGTAGAATAACTAAAAGAACAGCTAGGCGCTTGCGTTATTCTAACTAAATAAATTCCGTTTTGTGTACATGAAATCGTCTGATTGGTTTCTCCAACGAGCAAATCTCCATTCAAATACCATTGGTACGAATCGGCTGAAGTTGCAGAAAGAATAGAAGCGCCTGTAGATGAAATAACCGGAATTGCCGGAGCAGGATTATTAGCATAGCAGGTATCATATCTGAATGACTGAGGAACGGCACCTGTTAATTGTTTTGACCAAATTGTTGTGCCAGCAGGGTCTACTTCATATATCAATCCAGCGGTCGCAACAGATACTAATTGATTACCATTTGGCAATTGCTGCGAATTTCCCATGTTAGAGGAATATCCGTTACACGCGAGTCGGCTTGTATATGTTGAAGGAAGAAAGGCTGCACCAGCAGTATGCGTATAATTATAACCAACACGAGGAACATCAATCTGATCAACTGAACTTTGATTATTTGAAACACCACGGTTGTTGAAGCCCACTAGTCGACCGGTATTTGGAACACCTTCAGGAATCCAATGAGCATCATGCGTTACATTCAATATAGATGTGCCAGTTGCATTATAATTTACTGGATGTCCCCAACGGTAAAGAATATCACCTCCTTTGCCTGAATTACCGCCACTATGCGAAGCAGCCTCAGCAGTTGTGGTGCTATGATCGATGATATACCACTCGTTTAAATTATGCGATGAAAATGCAATTTGATCAAGAATAGGATTGTAATCAACGCCATTCATATGCATCCAATCCTTTTGTGTATTGTAATTAATGTTAATCAGCTCAGGATGATCTACAATAGAAGAATAATAATTTGCCTTGGCAGGATTTACATTTTGCACTAGGTGATCCCATGCATGCCATTCCCAAACAACTGTTCCAGTTGTTGCACCTGTAGGTTGTATTTCTACAATTTTATCAGGCCATATTTCAATGCTTTGAGTGCATCCAGCGGCTGAGGCCTCTGCAGCAGTTTTACGCTCGTAAGCAATTAACAATACGTTACCATTTGGCATTGCACATATATCGTGATGACTGCAATAATTTGCCGTTGAATAGATGTAATCCCAAACTACATTTCCATTCCAATCTACTTTTTGTACTTCACCACAGATAGGTCCACCTTGAAAAGAATTACCAGCGCGAGCGACTGTACGTAAAATAGTACCACCTTGTAACATATAAGTGGAATAACCTGTTTTAGCATTAGAAGCAAAGGTCCATGTTTTAACAATATTACCGTTAGTATCAAGCAAATTAGCGCTGAATTGGTTTTGCAATGCGTAGAGCGTATAATCACCCCATTGCTGTGCAAAAACGGTCAAGTTTATTGATAGCAACCAAAATGTAAACAATAATAATTTGAAGATTTTTTTCATTTGATAAAGCATTGTTAAGGGTTTAAAATTAATGATTTTTATTAATGATTTTTTAATGATTTAGTAAAACATGCTGACTGCGGAAAAATAGGTTCTGAAATGTAAAATAGTCGACATTCAATTTACACCTCGAACACTATTCAAATCTATTTGTGCTTTTTTTAATTAAAAACTTGTCTTTCGTTAACAATAAAGATTATTTTTAAGGCTCGAAATAGAAATACTGTGAACTTTATAATAGACGCTGACGGAAAAATTGTTGATTTAAAAGAAAATATTTTAGAATTGCTTCCAGAAGATTTAAAAAATGGAAATAGTAATTTTAAGATACAAAATATGCTTTCTGGATTGCCAGAAATATTTCCACTTTCAAATCCTAGAGATTACAAAACGTATAAAAATCTCGTATTAAAAAAAGATTTTGGTCCATTTGCGACTAATCCGGGTCAGCATTTTTATAGTTTAACTATTCAACCATTAAGTTATTCGCAAGTAGCTTTGTTTATTTGCAGAATTGAGAAATTCATCTCGGAGATTGATGCTACGCTAATTGCTAATCAAAAGTGCTTTAATCTTTACTTAAAATATCTTAGTGGAAGTCTTTTTGAAATTGACAGTACTTCCAAAATAACAAAAATTCTTTCCGATGGCGAAGACGGGATTTTGCAGAAATTCGGAATTTCAGTGGGACTAACCATACTTGACCTATTAGATTTCAATCTTGCAAAAAAGTTTAAATCGAAATTAGAAGAAGTATTAGATTCACAAAGTGAAGTTTTTATTTCTCATCGTTTCAGAACTAGAAACTGGGATTTGTTTATTGATTGTCGTTTAAATTATAAAGAAGACAATTGTGCGGTAGTTTATATTGTAGATATGACAGCTCGCATTAAAGCGATTGAAGAGAAGGAAGCCTATGCAAGATTCCCAATAGAAAATCCAAATCCTGTTATTAGAGCAAATGCAATTGGAAAAATAATTTTCACAAACAAAATTGGCTCTGACTTCTGCCAGAAAATTGGAGTTAAAAGCAATATTATTTCAAACAAAGACGTGAGAGCGATTATTAAAGCTTGTTTATTTGATAATTGTGCAAGAGATTTAAAATTGAAAGTCAACAAACAATATTACTTCCTTAATTTCTCTCCTAATAAAGATAACAACTATGTAAATATATACGGAACTAATATAACTCAGCAAGAACGTGTTTCAGAGAAACTGCAACAAAAAACAACAGATTTAAATGCTATATTAAATAGTTCTGAAGATGTTGTTTTACTTGTAAATAAAAACAATGAACTTGTTTATTTTAACAATCAGTCTACCAAAATCCTAAATAGCTTTGGAATTAAAAAGGTAGAAGTATGGCAAAATATTTTTCAAGCTATGCCAGATGAAATAGGAGGATTGTTAAGTAAGAATGTCGAACTAGCTCTTAAGGAAAATCGAATTATCAAAGTTGAGTTTAACAAAAAGGACATCAACAAAAAAATAAGGTATTTCAGTGCAACTTTCTATCCTGCTATAGATAAGCCTAACGAAAAATCAATTGGTGTTTGTATACAACTCAAAGAGATTACGGATACCGCTAAGGCAAAAGAAGAGATTATAGAATTAAAA